>JAOUMR010000159.1 GCA_029881435.1 Nitrospira sp. | reverse complement strand
CGGCTCAGCGCCCCAATTCTCCAGTGCCGAACGTCTGGCCAGAGACTCAACTGCCTCGGGCCTCACCCTAAGTGCTTCGCAACTGCGGAATCCGGGTTTAGAGAATGCAAAACTACGCTGCAACTATCGAAACATACGGTGCCAAGCTCAGAGTGGCGACGACGCCGGGATGTTATTCGTGGTTGCTTCCTAGGTGAGACTCGACGTGGGCTGAGGCGTGGCTTCTGGCTCTGGTGAGTGCGTTATTTCTCGCCACACTTCTTAAAGTTCGACTGCAGGCACTGCGTAGCCAACACATCCGCTTTCTGGATCTGAGCGGGAGTCATGCGCGACGCCAGGTTGTCGCGATCCTTCATCAGTTCGTCTTTCGACCCCGCTGTGGAGGACTCAACTGCCACGCTGTACCACAAATGTGCGCGAACACTGTCCTGTGGAACACCATGCCCCTTGGCATACATCTGGGCGAGTGCGTTCTGGGCTCCTGCGTGACCCTGCCCCGCCGCTAAGCGATGCCACTTCAAGGCAGCTTGGTAGTCATGCGTTACACCCAGGCCGCTGGCATACAGGAGTCCCAGATTGTACTGCGCCCGTGCATCACCTTTCTCCGCCAAGGGAAGAAAGAGGACGGCCGCGACCCGGAAGTCGCCACGCTGCAACGCCGCGTACGGTTCCTCCCCGGAGAGGGGTATCGCCTTCTTCGAGTCACCACTCAACGGTTTCTCCCCAGCCGCGACGGACACGCTGGTCATAACCAAAATGACCGCGAACAAGACAGGTCTCATCGTTTACCTCGCCCTTCAGCACCAACAACATGACACACCATACGCGAGTCCATTCTTCTCGAGAGATGGTAGGATGTCATCATAATATTGTTTTTGGTGCTCAGCTTGCTCAAGGCAACGCCGTTCGAGATATTCACTCGTCTAAGACCAATCCGATGCGTCCGAGAGAATCGGACCACTGGAGGTCTCTACCGCCGTGAGCCTGTATACGTTGAGACGATGTAGAACCCGCGGTTCAACCGACGTTCCGTATGGTGGTGCCGAAGCCGGGAGTTGAACCCGGACGCCCTTGCGAGCACCAGCTCCTGAGGCTGGCGTGTCTGCCATTCCACCACTTCGGCATAGCGGATACTGATAGAGCCCGCTCGTTCCGCTGCGGCTCTGCTCGGACATCCCCGAGAGTCTTTCTGCAAGAAGGGCGATTATCCTGAATTCTCCTCGCTCACGTCAAGCAAGGGCCGGTGCAGCCAATCACTCTGCGATGTGGGTGACGACCTGAGGGATGGCCCATTGACCGGCACTCGCGATCTCGCGCGGATCGCCGCTTATAATAATACGCTCACGTATCAGGCCTGCCGCTGCGAGCAGCGCGTGCGCTGGAATCCTCGTCGCCTCATCGATGATCAGGACATCGAAGCGCACCTGACTGAATACGGGATCGGTTGCGACTCGAGTGGGCGTCGTAGCCACCAGTCGTCGGTTCTGGAGGAAAGCCTGGCGGCTCGAATGTTCCTCCGCTGCCATCAGCTCGCGGACTTTCTTTGCACCCCCCAGTTTCGCGATGTACTCCTTCAGTTCGTCAAACTCCGCGCGCTTCCCCCTGGGAACGGCGGCTTCCGGAACAAGTTGCTGGATGCGTCCTTTGGCAACATCGATTTCCTTGTCGAGTTGATCCATCTGTTGCTGGTAAAGCTCACGGTACTGTTGAAGGGACTCCGCATTTTTCCCGAGGGCTTGCATTGCCAAGCGCTGAAATAGCGACAGGCTCTCGAATTGCTTAAGTGTGGCCTCGACATCGGCTATCCGCACTTGTAGCTCTCTCAACTGTGTCACGAGACGCCATTCGAGTGCGCGGACCTCATCCAGGTCTTTCTGCTTCGCTTCTTTGTGCGCCAGGAGCGGCGCCAACTCTCGGAAGCGATCGTATTTACCCTTTAAGGAAGCCTTGTCGGCTTGTGACTTTGCAAGAAACTGATGCATTTGCGCTTCGAATCCCACTTCATGAAGATAGATGCCGCCGGCCTGTGTGGTAACAGAGAGTTCATACCGAGTGATCCACATTCTATAGTTCAGACCACCGGCCTTGATCGTTCGTGCAACTTGCCCGACAGCTTCATCGCATTCCTGATGGCTTGGACTGAGGAAGAGGATGCGCTTGTTTGCACGAATGAGTTCAACCGCGAGACTCGCGAGCTTCTGACGACGTTGGGACCGGTCATCCATCCACACAGTCGCGAAAACGGATGAGGCGGCGGGAACTGCCCGGGCGTCGACTTCTGGCATCTGTAGGAGAGAGGCCAACCTCTCAGTCGGCCCAAAGTGAAACAGATCGGGTTTCGCCAACATGTCCCTCAGGCGGCTGGCAGAAGTGCTGAGAAGACCTGCCCGGTCCGGAACGAGCGTGACCGAAGGAACGTCGCCTCCAAGGCCATCGACGAGCTGAACAAGGATGGTGTGGCCGGTCTGGTGGAGAACAATTCCTTCTGTCGTTTCGGCCTCATCGATTGGCACGACCGACACCGGAAGATCACTGTGCAGGGTGACATCGGAAGGCACGACAAATTCGTACAGATGGAGCCCGCCGATCGTTTGCAGCAGCCGTCCTTGAGACGCCAGAATCGGAGCGTCATGACCCGCTTCCGTCAGGCGGATTCGTTCGGTTTCAAGGCAGCTACTCCATGCTTCAATGAGTTCATGTGCGGTCATGACGACTGCTATCACCTGTACGGTCACCCCCGGAGAGGCCATGATCATAAATGTCCATCACGCTCACTGTCTACCGAGCAAGCTGAGAGGTTGCCCTTGTCTTCACGACCAGATCTTGTCTAGAATGAGCGGCTTACTGGGAGGAAATCCGTGAAGGGCTTACGGTTTGAGCGGATCGCCAATGGACGTCACTACAATGTGGTCTTCCACATCGGGAGTACCTATGTCCCAGTGAGTGATGAGACCGTTGAGGAGCTCAAGGACCAAAGCCTACTGCCGGCTGAGCGATTTTTAGACCTCCTCATCGACCGTGTCGGGTATTCATCCTACCTAAAGGATCAGATCCGCAACGAACTGAAAGCCACAGGCGATCCAACCACGCAGATTACGGTGCTCCAGGGCGCGATCAGAGAACTTTGAGTAGGCGTTAAAAAATACCGCCAGCTTCGCTTCTGAATCACTTAGATGCTCAAGGTATCAGAATGCGTACGCCTCACCTCTTCGCACCCTTTTGTCTTTACAAACCGCTTTACGAACCCCTACAGGAACGTTTGCAACGCTACCTGATTACTTGGAGGGAATCTGCCATGGAAGAGATTGAAAAACTGAAAGTAGATTATAAGGACGGAGAGGTCGAGACCTGGGGAAACCGGGCTGGATTAAGGGGGCTTGGTGAGTTATGCCTTGGCCTGAGTGAGCTCAGTGCTGAACAGGCAAAGACACCAGCGAACCATTATCATATCGAGGAATGCATGAATAACGCCGAGCCAGGCTCTGTTCCCCTCATCATTACACTTAAATTGGACCTATAAGGCATAACCTGTGTCTTGCTTCTTGGCAGGACAGAGGTCGCCTTCAAACCTACCTGACATACGCTACACCAGGAAGATCCTTGAGGTCAGCATCACCGGTCACCACTTCGACTTGATGATCCTGTGCGGTTGCATAGACAATCGCGTCGGCCATTGCGAGTCCATGACGTAGACTCACATCTGCTGCCAAATAGGCAATCGACTCCGTGAGCGGCACGACCTCGGTCGCCTGAAGTTGAGCCATCAGCGTCAGCGCCATCTCTTCTCCTCGGTCGCGCTTACTCCTGGGTCAGTAATATAGACAACAGCATTGGGGGTGAGATACTCCGTGTCGCGATGAAGCGAGACGGACGCACCCTCGATCACGGGACCTTGGAGACCATCCGCACGATGGCGGTGGCGCGTGTGCGCGAGGGCGAACGTCCGAGCGTGGTGATCGCCAGTTACGGGTTCCATCGGTGCACGATTTACCGCTGGCTCCAAGCGGCTCGCGGTCGAGGCCAAGGACTCAAAGCGTTGGCGGCGCGTCCGGCGACCGGGCGCCCACGGACCCTGACTGCCGCGCAGGAACGGCAGGTGTTTCGCTGGATCAACGGCAAGAATCCAAGGCAGTACGGATTTGACTTTGGCCTCTGGACCCGACAGATCGTGCGCGAATTGATCGCCCGGCGATTCGGCGTGCGCCTGAGCCTGGCGTCGATTGGAGTAGTGCTGGCGCGCCAAGGGCTGACGCCGCAGAAGCCATTACAGCGCGCCTACCAGCGCGATCCCCCGGCGATTGTGCGCTGGCAGCGTGAGACGTATCCAGCAATTGCGCGCAACGCCAAGCGGGACCAGGCCGAGGTCTATTTCTGGGACGAGTCCGGTTTTCGCGCCGATGCGGTGCACGGCACGACCTGGGGGGCCAAGGGACAGACCCCGGTGGTGGCGGTCCCCGGGCAGCGCCAGAGTATCAGCGCCGCCTCGGCGATCAGTGCCAAGGGGGCATTCTGGTTCGCCACCTATGCCGGCGGTCTGACTGGCGAGCTGTTCATGACGCTGCTGCGCCGGATGATGCGCGGGCGTCGGAGGCCCCTGCATCTGATCTTGGATGGGTTGCCCGCGCACAAGACCAAGGCGGTCACGCAGTACATCGCGCGGCTCAACGGCACACTGACGCTCCACTATCTGCCTGGTTATGCCCCGGACCTTAATCCCGATGAACTGGTCTGGAGTTACGCCAAGCGGACCGGTCCTGCCCGACGGCCGCTGCAGAAGGGCGAGAAACTCGATGAGCGCGTGACCAGACAACTGACGGAGATCGGTCGCCGGCCGCCCTGGTGCGGTCATTCTTCAGGCATCCGAGTGTGGCCTATATTACTGACTTCTGAGTAATCTTCTTGTAGACCTCATAGAGCACGATGGTAGGGGTAATGATGGAGTGCTGAGAGGTGAGATAGGTCGCGTATCGGTCAGCGAGCGGTCCACCGGTTAAATACTCGATCCAGCCGCTTGAATCGAGCAGGATTTTCACATGCGATCCTTCTTCTCTCGGATATTCGATTTCGACATCCCTTTGAGTACTCCCTTGAGAGACTTGAGTGGAACTTCTGGCACGAGAGTGATCACGCCTCCTTTCTCAATGACCTGCAAGCGTTGCTGAGGAACTAGATGGAGTTTATCACGCACTTCTTTAGGGATTACAATTTGGAACTTTGGCGAAATGGTTGTTGTAGACATTACGCGCTCCTTACCAATCTATGATCGATCATTGTATCGTCATACCGATAGCTGGTCAATGAACGGGCGATTGACCAAGGTCAAGAATAAGCCGCGTCAATCCCCCACCTGCCCTTCCTGAAAGAGCTTATGCTGAAGTCCGTTGAATTTTGAATGAATGGCTCCCTCCGTGGAATACTCCACGGGAACGAACACGAAAGGAGCCATCGATGAGAAGAGACACGAGGCAACGAAAGCACGCCATGGCGGGATTG
>JAOUMR010000158.1 GCA_029881435.1 Nitrospira sp. | reverse complement strand
GACGCCGGAACAGGAATCCCTGGATTCGTGAACTCGTTGACCGTCTTCGTTCCCACGGCGTCTCCTTCCAGTATGTGCCACACGATTGATGATCCTGGGCGACCATCAGCATACGCCGCGTCCCTCATTCCCTCCATACCCAACAATTAATCATAACTCCAAATACAACAGCGGGAGTCGTATTATTCTGGGTTGTGTTCTAGATAGGACGCCCAGTACCTCTGCTATTTCGCAGTCGGTACGGAAGTAGAACACCGTGAGGAGTGCTGATATTGGCTCAAATCAACCCGCGTTTCTGCAGGTAGTCTGTATCGATGCTGATGGTGGGTTTAGGAAGCTGGCTCCGCTCTTGAAGCAGACGCTCGACGTACTTGCCGATGAGGTCGGATTCAAGGTTGACGGTGTCGTTTGCCTGCTTGAGGCCAAGGATTGTCACCTTCGCCGTGTGCGGAATGATGGCGACGCTGAACCCGTGCTCTGTCACCGCATTGATCGTTAGGCTGATACCATCGACAGTAATGGAACCCTTTGTGACACAATAGCGCAGAATCTCCGGAGGTGCGCCGATGGTGAACACGATGGCGTTGCTATCCTGCTGCCGGCTGCGAATGACACCCACCCCATCCACATGACCGGCCACCAGATGCCCGCCGATGCGTTCGTTGAGCTTCATGGCTCTTTCTAGATTGACCGGCATGCCCACGGCGAAGCCGCCGAGCGTCGTCACCGAGAGTGTTTCAGGCGAGACCTCGACAGAAAAATCGCGTTCGTTTCTCGAGACCACCGTGAGACAGATTCCATTCACACTCACACTGTCACCGATTTTCAGATCGTCCATTACAGTCGAAGCCAGAATCGTGAGCCTGGCTCCCGCAAGCGTTTTTCTCAGGACGGTAATGGCGCCCATTTCCTCGACAATGCCGGAGAACATCAGTCTTTCCTCAGAATGATCTGTTTCACCACATAGACAAACAGCACAATCAGCACGACAACGCCCACAGTGGCTAGTGCACCAATCACGAGATTCTCGATCGCTATCTCCTTCATCATGCGCCAATTATATCGCAGCCACGATCAAGATAGCAGCGTCTACATTCGTTTCATCATAACCCAAAACATTCCTGCGGCCCAAAGTTGAATCCCTGCAATGATGGCAAACGCGACTGCATAACTGAGATGTCCAATCAGCACACCAGCTAAGAGTGGCCCACTTGCATGCCCGATGTCCATGATGGTCCCTTGCATACCCATACCAGCCCCTAGCCTCTTAAACTCGGAACTGTCCGCCACAAGCGCCGAGGAGGACGATGATACGACCGCCTCACCGAATCCAAACCCAGCCGACAGCAGGAGCAAGACGGGAAACATCGACACGTGCGGGATACAGACAAAGGTTCCGGCGCAAATAAGTAGCCCAAGCATAATCAGCGGCTGGCGACCGACTCGGTCAGATATCCGACCCATAATCGGCTTGGAGAAAAATGATGTGACGGCCTGAACAGTAAACAACAGGCCAACTTCGCCCGGATTCAACCCTGCTGAAACTCCGTACAGCGGCAAAAAAGCCATCAAGGCCCCGTTCGCGATCATCTTGGCGGCGTCGGTCATACTGGTGATCAGGACTTTGTTATTTTTGGCGACGGCGGCAAACCCCTTCCACATTTCGGACAGCACAACCGTCGTCCCCTGTTTGTTCCTCTGCGGCACGGAGACGTCAAGATGAAGGCTATAGAACAACACCATGCCGATGCAGCCAAAGACGCCAGCCGTGACAAACGCAGTGGAGAACCCTGCTGCATGGATGAGGTACCCGCCGAGAAAGGGCCCCAACAGTGAGCCAGACTGCGTACAGGCTGTATAGGTCCCAAGCGCCGCACCACGCCGTTCCGGATAGAGCTCCGCCACAGTAGCCAAGGCGCTTGGGGCAAAGATGGCGGTCGCCAACCCGTGTAGAAACCGTAGCGCCGTCAGCGCATCCAAATCCGTAATGAAAGGATAGAGAAATGGAGGCAGCCCGAACGCCACCACGCCGATTCGCAACAAGACGCGCCGGCCATAGATATCGGAGAGCGCGCCGGAAGGTAGCTTGAGTAAGACGCCCGTCAAGGTCGAAACGGACACAATCAGACCAATCCGCTCCGGGCTCGCGCCGAGAGATTCAGCGAACAAGGCGAGTGCGGGCATCCGCACCATATTGTAGCTAATGAAGCAAAAAATGCCGACCGTACAGATCAGCATAAAACTGCGGGATGTTGTCATGGGAAGGATCTGTGGTGTGGAAGCGCCTTGTCGGTGTCTGGATCGGTGCTCAGCGCATTTTTTAGGAATACTACCTGCCCTTCGGGTAACGACGGTGGCTTTGCCGCTTCAGATAACACCCACTGAGGGTCTTGCCTCATCGCAACACCTAATCGATTGACGGTCTCCACTCCCTTTTGCAATCTGCTTGTGACAATCTTGGCGACAAGTGGGTGGAGAAAAGACACCACCCCAGCGAGAAACCAATTATCCAATTTGGTGTAGGCCACCAATGTGCTATCTATCGCTTCGTGGCTGTGTGGCTCTCTCACGACCCCGGTCCTGAGAAAAATAACCGCCTTCCCTGTCACATGTGGAAGCAGCCGACTCTCATGCGATCCTTCGAGATAGTAAATACGTGAATCTAGGTCCTCATAGACCAGCTGAACGATGCCCTTGGTCCCCTCACCGTCATCTCCCCAGAATCTTCCCGGCCCTCTCACCTCTGACTCGTAGCGGCCGAGATGGAGTCGCCGGATCAACGCAGCGGTAAACGGAGGGTGATCCAGGAGATGCTGATACATCGATTCAGATAGAGCGGCTCGGATAGGCCCTATTTTGCTCTCAGTCGTATGGCCCTGAACAATGGGTTGGAGCCTACAGGTCCAGGCCGGATCCACTCGCTCAACAGGAAATGTCAGCCCAGCATGGTCACGTACTAAGGAACACGATTCTGCCCTCCCCTGCTCAGACGAGAAGAGCAGTCCCACTCCGAGTCCCGCGATGACGATTCCAACGATGTGTCGTCGCGAGAACCACCAAGCGGAGCTCATGGGGTGGGCTTTTCGATGGCTATGGTGAGATGGACGGGATAAAGCTGTTGGGGATCCTGTCGTTGCCTGGCCTGCCGTAACAACGTTTCAACCGACGGCGACACAACGCCACTGAATGAGGGACGCCCATTTGTGGCGACCGTGAGAGGCTCAGACAAGTCGATGAGCTGACTGTTCAAGAACAGGCTGTATCGTTGGACCCGCTCAGCAGTGACCTCAATGCGATTGGTTCCTACGATCGATGCGCCGACCTTGGCATATTCACGACGCTTAATTCGTTCATCTCGCTTGTCGACCAAGTCCTGCGAAAACGCTGCGATTGAGTCAGTCGAGTCGATCCGAATCCAGTTAAACGACTGAAAGTGGCTGGCATCGCGCACGACGGTCAGCTCTGTAGGTAACGGCTCGCGGCGCTGGCTATTGAACCAGGCGATGAGATCGGGCAGCTCTTCTTTCGGGAAATAGTGACCTCCTGCGATGGGATGCTCGCGCTGATGTTCGCGATACACATGCGAATAGCCAAGTGCTTCCAACTCTCGGACGATCGACCGGCTCAGCCTCACCGGCATCACCTGATCTTTCACTCCATGGATGACATACACAGGCGTATTGCGAAGATTCCCCAAGAACGGCAGTAACACATCATCCAATCCGCTGGCCATTGGTGCAAGGCCCGCAAACAGTGGCGCATGGTGCATGCCGATCAGCCACGCTCCAATCCCTCCGTTCGACATGCCTGTGAGGAAGATCCGATTCGGATCGATATGGTACCGCCGTCGCACTTCCCGGATCGTTTCCAATACCAGGTCCTCGGCATGCCTGGTAAACCACGCGCCAGACGGATACGTTGGGCACGCCAAGAGATATCCTTCATCCAACCGCGTTCGCCACCGTTCCAAATACCCTTCACCGGTAAAACCATATCCATGCAGACACACAATGAGGGCATAGCTCTTCGAAGTCTGATACGACTCGGGGATAGACAAAGACAACGGATAGGTATGCCCACGGACAATGATCTGTTCGCTCGGAAGCATTCCGACGGGTTGGCCCTGGTACGGTCCTTCTCTCCCGATGATCTGAGAAACCACTTCGACTGACGCCTTGTCATCAGACAGAATAGCCTGCAAGAGACGTTCAGCTTCGTGCGCCTCACTCGTATCGAGGAATCGATAGACGAGCGAAGCAAGACCCTCACTCGGTTGAATCGACGATTCGGCAAAGCCGAGCGCGACAGTGCCTACCAAGGACGCCGACAGGATGATACTCCATAGCCAGAGGATCACAACTCTCCTTCCACCACAACATCATGACCGACGGACCGTATCGCGACATGCCGCAGCGCTATTGCACCGGCAAGTCGTGCTGGACTCGTTCCCCCGATCACCCCTTTGGCATTTTGCCCACCAAGTAGCAGCGGCGCCATATAGAGGCGAACGTGATTGACCAACTTGGCCTTTAGCAGCGCCGCATTGATCTCACCTCCCCCCTCGACAAGGAGGGACATGAGACCACGCCGACCGAGTTGCGTGAGCAGCGCGCGCAATGAAACACGTCCCTGCAAAGCGGGCAAGGTGAGAATCTCTATGCCTTTCTTGTGCAGAACCGATCGTCGAGCCGCTGGGGCTGCAGCCGTTGTGGCAATGATCGTTTTAGCCAGGTCCTGTTGCGCCAGAACTTGTGCCTTGAACGGAGTACGTAGGCGACTGTCTACAATAATGCGAAGAGGTTGACGTGGCGTGAACTGTTTCAATCGAGGCCCAGTTCTCGCAGTCAGAGACGGATCGTCAGTCAGAACTGTTCCGATTCCAATCAGGACGGCGTCCACACTACCGCGAAGTTGATGGACTTCTCTCCTAGACCACTCTCCCGTAATCCATCGAGATTCACCAGAGGCTGTAGCCAGCTTTCCATCAAGTGTCATCCCCGCTTTGAGCGTCACATAGGGGCGGCCTGTCTTCAGCCAATGGCAATAGGCTTTGTTTAGTTCCTCCGCCTCTCGCTGAGCAACCCCAATCGTGACTGAGAGTCCGGCCCGTCGAAGAGAGGCGGCTCCTTTTCCCTTTACCGATGCATTCGGATCCTGCATCGCAATCACCACGCGACGGACACCAGAGCGAAGAATTTCAGGGACACAGGGGGGAGTTCGCTTCTTGAGATGGCAGCACGGCTCCAGTGTCACATAGAGCGTGCCACTTCGAGCCTGCTTGCCCGCCTGCCGGAGCGCGAGAATTTCTGCGTGAGGAGTCCCAGGTCGGAGGTGGAACCCTTGGCCGACGATTCGACCTTGGTGAACCACCAAGGCTCCGACCATTGGATTCGGGCTTGTCGTTCCCTGGCCCTTCACCGCAAGACGAAGCGCCAGGGTCATATAGTGGAGATCTCGTGTGCGGTCCGTCACCGTTTCTTGCGGCCGCTTGAAGGCTTCTTGAGCGTCGG
>JAOUMR010000157.1 GCA_029881435.1 Nitrospira sp. | reverse complement strand
ATACCGTGATGGCCGAAGAGCCTGTAGTATAGGCACGATTGGCTGCCTATCATTTTTCCCGAGCAAGAATCTGGGTTGTCTGGGTGATGGCGGGATGGCTGTGACTAACGATCCTGACCTTGCGGAGCAGATGCGGGTTCTACGAGTCCACGGGAGCAAGCCGAAGTACTACCATAAGTTGATCGGTGGGAATTTCCGGCTCGATACGATTCAAGCCGCCGTTCTCAACGTGAAACTGAACTATCTGGATGGATGGACGAAGAAGCGTCAGGAAAATGCTAACCAATACGCAGCGCTTTTCCAACAGTGTGCTCCGGTGCAGAAGGGAAAGGTTCGACTGCCGGAAGCTGTGTATCGACCTTCTGGGGCCAGACATTATCACATCTACAATCAATTTGTCCTCCGCGTGGATCGACGGGATGACCTCATAGCCCATCTCAGGCAGAAGGAGATTGGGGCGGAAATCTATTATCCCGTCCCCTTTCACCTCCAGGAATGTTTCCGGTATCTAGGGTATCGGCAGGGAGACTTTCCTGAATCAGAACGCGCTGCAAATGAAACCGTTGCCATTCCGATTTATCCTGAGCTGACGCTCGAACAGCAAACTGAGGTGGTTGAAGCGATCATCGCTTTCTACCGGTAGCGATTGGAGATGAGGCTTCCCAAGTACGCCTGGTTTGGCAGTTCGGCCTATTGATAAGTCTTTCGTGGAACTAATGTTTCGTGGCCTCAATGAAAACTGTCCGTGTTCACCATAGTTCGGCGCTCACGATCTTGATATGGCGGACACAAACATCGCTATTTGTTCCGTCCTGACTGAGCGCGGTCTCCAAGCAATGAGGTGAACATGTTGGGCGCTTTTCGGACCAGCACCCTGATTGATGGATGGCCAAGTGTGTCAGGAATTCTATGTCTGTAGGCGCCATCAGGCTCAAAGCATGTCGAGCGGTCCTTCTGATTGATCTAGCCCGAGTGTTTGTCGATTAGTGGTTCCCCGCTTCAGAGGGGGGTGAATATCACGCTTTTGAATGAGACTATCAGCGAGGGCCATCAGGATGTGTTCACCTTTCTCTTGAGCGCAAAGGGGTACGTTATAGGATGCAACGTCATCAATTGCCTATTAGAGAGCAAGTCGGATAGATTTCCCAAAGAGGATAGGAAAGGATTTCATGAATTACATCCTTGGGATTTCAGCCTTTTATCACGATAGCGCAGCGTGTCTGATTCGCGATGGAGAGATCGTTGCCGCGGCTCAGGAAGAACGGTTTACCCGAAAGAAGCATGATCCGGGCTTCCCGTCTCGAGCGGTGGCCTACTGTTTGAGCGAGGGAGGGATTGCGCTGGGTGATCTTCGCCATATCGTGTTTTATGATAAACCGCTGGTAAAGTTTGAGCGTTTACTCGAAACCTACCTGGCGTTTGCCCCGAAAGGGCTGCAGTCATTTGTGGCAGCCATGCCGGTGTGGCTCAAAGAAAAGCTCTTACTCCGCAATCTCCTTGCCAAGGAGTTTATGGCGTTAGCACCAGGGATGAAACAGTCGGAGCTGCCGCAGCTGTTGTTTGGGGAACACCATGAGTCCCATGCCGCATCGGCTTTCTATCCATCGCCATACGAGAAGGCGGTTGTCCTCTGCATGGATGGCGTTGGGGAATGGGCCACGACGTCGGCCTGGCTCGGTGAAGGAAACACGCTGACACCGCTCTGGGAAATTCCTTTTCCGCATTCTCTCGGGCTTCTCTATTCAGCTTTCACGTACTACACCGGCTTCAAGGTCAATTCCGGCGAGTATAAGGTGATGGGGTTGGCTCCCTATGGTGAACCCAAATATGTCAAGGCGATCTATGATCATGTACTCGACCTGAAGCCTGACGGGACGTTCCGTTTGAATATGGACTACTTCAACTACTGTACCGGATTGACCATGACGGGGGACAAGTTCAATGAGGTGTTTGGTGGCCCCCCGCGTAAAGCAGAGAGCAAATTGACGCAACGGGAGATGGATTTGGCCCGTTCGATTCAGGAAGTGACCGAAGAGGTGATGCTCCGTGTCACCAAGACCCTTCACCGTGAGACCGGGGTTGAGTATCTGTGTATGGCTGGCGGTGTAGCGCTGAATTGTGTGGGGAATGGACGGATCCTCCGAGAAGGTCCTTTCAAGGGTCTGTGGATTCAGCCGGCGGCTGGGGATGCGGGTGGCGCCATTGGTGCGGCTTTGACCGCCTGGTACCAGTATGAGAATCAACCAAGGCGTGTTTCCGGTACTGATCAGATGAAGGGAAGTTATTTAGGGCCCAAACATAGCAATGCTGAAATCGAACAATTCCTCAAGCAGGCCGATGCGCCGTATGAAGTGTTTGACGATCAGGTACTTTTCGATTGTGTCGCGAAGGAATTGGCGGATGGGAAAGTTGTGGGGTGGCTGCAAGGGCGCATGGAGTTCGGTCCACGCTCGCTCGGTGGTCGAAGCATTCTCGGTGATGCCCGCAATACGAAGATGCAGTCAGTGATGAATCTGAAAATCAAGCACCGTGAGTCTTTTCGGCCGTTCGCGCCTTCCATTCTACGGGAACGGGTTTCTGACTTTTTCGAAATGGACACGGATAGCCCCTATATGCTGCTTGTCGCACCAGTGCAGGAAAAACGGCGTCTCCCGCTGCCTGCCGAACAAGCCGGTCTTTGGGGGATTGAGTTGCTCAATGTTCTTCGGTCTGACATCCCCGCCGTTACCCATCTGGATTATTCAGCGCGCATTCAAACCGTCCACGAATCGACGAACCCTCGTTATTATCGCCTGCTCAAAGCATTCGAAGCGCACACCGGCTATCCTGTTTTGGTGAATACCTCCTTCAATGTTCGAGGCGAGCCAATTGTGTGCACGCCCGAGGATGCTTATAGATGTTTCATGCGGACCGAGATGGATGTCCTCGTGCTTGAGAATTGCGTGCTGTACAAAACTCGGCAAAAGGCGTTGGTTAACGATACGAACTGGCAACAAGAATTCGAATTGGATTAGGACATGATTTCATGAGCCAACAACAAAACACACAGCCTACACACAAGGACTTAAGACAATTTGGGCTTATTGTTGGCGGGGTATTCTCGGTGATCGGTTTGTGGCCTGTAATATTCCGAAGCGAGTCGCCCCGTCTTTGGGCAATGGTTCTTGGAAGCTTGCTCATCGTCCTGGGGGCCGTTGTCCCGCAGAGCTTGAAGCAAGTTCACCAGGGTTGGATGAAGATCGGCCATGTATTGGGTTCAATCAACACGAGGATCATCCTCGGAATCATTTATTATTTTCTCATTACCCCGATGGGGATTGTCATGCGGCTGATGGGTAAAGACCCCATGCACCGTGCCGTCAGAGAAAATGTCGATACCTATCGTGTCGTCCGAGCCGCTCGACCCCGCAACCACATGCGCAATCAGTTTTAGGAACTGGAATAATTCAAAATCATACGAGAAAGAAGCTTTCATGCATGGCTCGCATGAGTGGGTCTCGTTATGCTTGGACTGGAAGTTGAGAAAAAGGCAAGAATGGAGAAAGGGTGCTCCAAGAAAATGAGGTGAGAAATTTAACCTCCCTGAGACAAGAGGTTAGGGAGGCTTCCCGATATCTGGAGGAATATTTCGGTGCTGTAACATTTCGGTAGACAGATTCCAAAGTTATACCTCGTGCAATTCACTATACTTTGGAGTTGAAAGAGCGAACCTGTCCGAATATATGACAACCTAGACTAGCCCTGCTTTTGTGGGGCTGCCTTTTTGGACAGATCGCTAGTAAGAGAGTGATGGCAATATGAAACAAGCTTCTACTCAGCGTACGAAGAAAGTTGTGATTGGCCTGACGGTGGTGTTGTTCATTCTCGCCTATGTGCTCGTGGTGAAAGCAGGTATTTCCGATGCTCGGCAACTGTTCAGTTTTATCATCGCCTCATATCTTGTGGTATGGGGTGGCTATGCGCTGGTTGCGACGATTCCACGAGACGAGATCAGGAGCCAGTTTGTACTGACTACGTTCTCTCTAGGTCTGGCGTTGGCGATGCTCGAACTACCTGCTGGATTGAAGCTGACTAATTATCGGACGGTCTTCGCGATCACAGATGGTTTCGACTGGGAACATCCTGCCTATCTTCCTGATCTGGAACTCTTGTACAAACCTAAGCCGCATCAGACCCTCAAGATGCAGGTTCAGCGAGGAAACATCGGTAAGGTCCTCTGTCTTCCACCCCACCCTGAGGAACCGTTCAACTTGATCTACGATAAGAATGGATTTCGGAATGAAGAAGATCTTACGACTGCCGATATTGCGGTCATCGGCGATTCGTATGTCGAGTCTCAGATGATGCCTGGTTCACAGCTCGCAACCACGTGGTTGGCGGACCTCACCAAGCAGACCGTCGCCAATCTTGGGCAATCAGGTTATGGACCGCAGCAGGAACTAGTCGTCCTCAAGCGCTATGCACTCCCCCTCCATCCCAAGACCGTCGTCTGGGTGTTCTATGAGGGGAACGATCTTCTTGACGCTCGGGGATATGCTGATAACGTGGAGGCCCTCAAAACCACCTGGGGTCGTGTTGATAGCTTCTGGTATCGATCATTTACTAAGAATTCGTTGGCGTGGATGACACGGTCTCTCCAGAGCTGCGTTCCCAATCCAAATGAGAAGCCTCAAGCCGCACGTACCACCGTTATAGACTCCGAAGGGAGACAACACAGGCTGTACGTCAAAGGGCGGTCGGTTTCGGTGACTCTGACCACGCAGGAGCTTGATGACTTGCAAAAAACAATAGCCGCTTTGGAGGAGGCCTATCGATTAGTGCAGGAGGAGGGAGCCCGATTCATGGTCGTGTTTGCTCCGGTTGCCTACCGTGTCTATCACCAGATCACCAATTTTGAAGGGGTTGATGGAGAGGCGACTCGGTGGGATGTCAATGATCTCCCTGATCGCCTCCGCAGCATAGTCGCAGAAATCTCTCCGGACATCGAGTATTTCGATCTCACCCCTGCCCTTCAGTCGGCTGCACGCAATCACACCCTGGTGTTTCTGAATGATGATACCCATTGGACAGCCGACGGACATCGGGTCGTTGCGGAGGCATTAGCCCAGGCTCTTACGGTTGGGACAAAGTCATATGTGGAACGGCCATTGCCCAAGCGGCCGAAAGAGAACAGCGTTCTCGCCCAAGACGCGATTATAGTCCGGAATCTCGATGGAACGATCCGGTACTGGAGTAGGGGGGCGGAGAAGTTGTATGGGTGGGCATCGCACGAAGTGCTAGGTGAAGTATCGCATCAACTGCTGAAGACGGTGTTTCCGATGCCGGTTGAGATCATCGAAGAAGAGCTTCGGGTGAAGGGGCACTGGGAAGGGAACCTCATCCACAAGCGTCGTGATGGCTCCAAGGTGACCGTAGCGAGTCAATGGGATCTCCAGCAGAACTCCAAGTCTCCCTATCAGTCAATTACAATCGTCGAAATCAATGGTCGACCTGACTCCTAGCCGTTTGAACAAAATCTTCCCGTTTCAACCTGACTAGATCGGGATTATTGTCAGATGGATCAGAACTGTTT
>JAOUMR010000063.1 GCA_029881435.1 Nitrospira sp. | reverse complement strand
TTAAGACTTGCAAACCGTTATCGGACACCATTGTTGATCTTCTTTGTGTTGCGGCATAAATTTCATCATAGAACTCTCTACACAGTTCTTCCGCTATTCCGACATTCCATTCTCTATGAGTTAATCCTGGTTGTTTGCCTAAGTCATGTACGGCTAAAAACCAGGGGAAAGTCTCATCATACATGAGTGAAAATCCGGCATTAGACCCCGCTATCATTGTTCCAGTGATATGCGAATAATATGGGGCCTTTTGAAGAATATAATTTAATACTTCTCTTCGTAACCCGGGATTATTTTTCAAGGTTGGTTTATCTAATAATCTGGTGGCCCAGGTTTCAAGTATGCAGGCACCACCGGTGACAAGTGGGCAACAATCGGTCTCTAGGAGATTCGCACTTATAATATTGGCTCGCATGATATCAGGACCATATTGCTCAATGAGTGCGCTCAACTTATTCGCATCTAACTCGGCTAATAAGAATGGCTTAGGCACATCAGAAAAGTAGCCTTCTATAAGTTTAGGGTCTGTCACAACTTCACCTGAACTTCGCAAATCATATGCTGCTCGTGCATGTTTTGCCGCATTGAACAGCGATGCTACCCTCCTAGACCCAATGGTAGATGGGTCCTTTTGGCCAACGTTAAATGCGGCTCGAATAGCATCGTTAACCGCGATATACCGATGTACAGATGTTTTGAGGTTACAATTCATCTCTTCTGTGTTCCTTAAGTGATTGAATATTTAGGCACATTTTCATCGTTAGCCATTCCAACATTACATAGCTTCTGATGCCAAGTGCAACCGACAAAAGATATGGGGTGTTTAATGCTCCCTATTTGTCAAGCGGCCACGAACTGAGTGCTGTGGTTGATGACGTTGGTCCCGTTTCGAGACAACTCTTAACTAGAACCTATCTCAAAATAGTTGACGGCACGAACGGCCCGTTCTATAAGTCCCCTTCATGCTGCGGGTACGCGACGATCAATGGGAGCGGGTTCCTGACAGTCGCCCCGGCCGTCAACCGATCCCGACTCGCGCCCTCTTGGAAGCAGTCCTCTGGATTCTGAACACCGGCGCGCAGTGGCACTTCCTGCCGCAGTGCTATCCGAATGACAAAAAGGTCCATCGTCGCTTCCAACAGTGGTGTCAACAAGAGGTCCTGCGCGAGGTGCTGACCCAGTTGGCGAACACCCTGCGCGACGACGGGGTGCTCGACGAACGGGAGAGTTTCATCGATGCCACGTTCGCCGCCGCCAAGGGCGGCGGCGAGGCCGTCGGCCTCACGAAACGCGGGAAGGACGTGAAGATTCTGGCGATTGTCGATCGGCATGGGTTCCCCCTCTCCGCCAGTACGCATGCGGCCAATCATCATGAAGTCACCGTGATCCAACTCAGTTTCGACTTCTAGATGCTGGAGGCGAACCCCGAGCATCTCATTGGCGACCGAGCCTATGACAGCGATAGCCTCGATGACGACCTCAAGCACGACGGCGTCAACATGATTGCACCCCATCGCTCGACCCGGAAACTGAAGACCCAGGATGGTCGCCACTTACGTCGATACGAACGGCGCTGGCTCGTCGAACGGTTCTTGGCCTGGCTCCAGTGGAAACGACGGCTCCTGATCCGCTGGGAGTACGACGCCACCAATTTTCTTGGGTTTGTCCAGCTCGCCTGCATCACGATGCTTCTGAAACAATTTTGAGATAGGTTCTAGAGCAGACGACTTCTTGACCTCTCCTAACCTCTCCCCGAAAACTAGACCGCTGAAAGCTGGGAATCTGATACCTCCCGCAGCCCCGTTAAGGCCGCCTGCTCAACAAATTCCCGGGGGGTGAGCTCCCCCAGTGAACCATGCGGCCGGTGCTCATTGTAATCGATCCGCCACGCTTCAATCTTCTGTCGGGCATCATGCAGCGAGATAAACACGTTTGCATTTAAACATTCATCACGAAACCGCCCGTTGAAACTCTCAATCACCGCATTCTCCACGGGTTTGCCAGGCCGAATAAAATCGAGCTTGACGCCATGCGCATACGCCCAGGCATCCAACGTCTTCGACGCAAATTCGCTTCCGTTGTCTACCGTGATCATGCATGGATACCCATGCTGCTTCACCACTCGTTCCAGCGCTGCCACCACCTTAGTCCCGGTCAGTGTGAAATCGACTTTTATTAATGGGCTGGGCCGACTCCAGTTATCCACGGCGGTGAGCGTCCGAAACCGTCGACCATCGAGCAACGTGTCGGCCACAAAATCCATGCTCCACCGTTCATTCATCTGACTCGGGGACGGTGGCACGACCCTCAGGTGACTGGCGCGTTTCCGACGGCGTGAGAGTCGCACGGCCAGCCCTTCTTCACGATAGAGCCGATGCACTCGCTTCCGGTTAATCCGCCAGCCCTCGCGGCGCAGCATCACGTGAAGCCTGAGATAGCCGAAGCAGGGACGGGCTTGGGCTAATTCGCGCAACCGTCTCCGCAGAACAACGTCATCTCGTCGGTGGTGCCGATAATACCAGGAGGCCCGATTCAACCGAAGCAGCCCACACGCTCGTCCCACCGCGATGGTATTTTTCCCTAGCACATCCCGCACAAGGTCAAGCTTGCGCGTGGGCATCAGGGCTTTTTTTCAAGTACCTCTGGAATGATCACCTTAGAAGGATCACCTTAATTGAGCGTCAGGTCGGTTACCAGCTGTTTCAGCTTGCAATTCTCCTATTCGAGCTGCCGCAACCGCCGAATCTCGGCAATCGCCATTTGGCCACATCGCTTTCGCCACACATACGTAGGTGGCTTCGCTGATGCCACCATACCCTAAGCTATCTAGCCATAGGCCTACAACTAGGGTGATTGCTTGAACGAGATGAGCATTCTACTAGAGACATAGGTTGGGCTTGATCAAGGAAGAGACATATTGAGGCGAACGTTGCTTAGAAGACCTGCACGATGAAGCACTTCAGATACCGCGTCTCCGGCATGCTGGCGAGGATGGGGTGGTCGGCGCTTTGGCCTCGTTGTTCGATCAGCCGGATATCGCGCTTGGCGTCGCGCGCTGCGAGGCGGATGCTCTTCCAGAGATCTGCTTCAGAGACGGGATGGGAGCAGGAGCTCGTCACCAGAAATCCTTCCGGCTTCAGTAGCTTCAAGGCCAAGAGATTAACATCCTTATACCCAGTCAAGGCACCGGCCAAGGCCTGTTGGCTGCGCGCGAAGGCCGGAGGATCGAGAATCACCAGATCATAGTGTCGCCCCGCCTTTACCAGCTTGCGCATCTCCTCAAAGGCATCGGCCTGGCGATAGGTGCAGCGATCCGCGACGTTGTTCATCGTGGCGTGCGTTTTCGCCATGGCCAGTGTGTCTTGACTGACATCGAGGCCCTCGACCGATACGGCACCGGCAAGCGCGGCATGAATGCCGAAGGCGCCGGTATGGCAGAATACTTCCAATACGTCGGCTCCTGTCGCGAGCTTGGCTGCCGCCAACCGATTATCCCGTTGATCGCAAAACCACCCGGTCTTTTGCCCTCGTTCCACATCGACGAGAAACTTCGCAGCCCCTTCGTGAATCTCAACTTGTGTCGAGCCGCTGCCGCAGAGAAACCTCCGTTCAAGTGGCAATCCTTCAAGTTGTCGGCTCTTCGCCTCGTTCCGTAGATAGACCCTTGTCAGATTCAATTCCTTCTTCAGCACGTCGGCCAAGAGTTCTTTCCGGCTATCCATGCCAAAGGATAAGCACTGCATGACCAGTAGCTGATCGTACCGATCCACGATCAACCCCGGCAGTCGATCGCCTTCAGCATAGATCAGCCGATAGGCGTTGGACTGCGTGACGACTCGCTGTCGGAGACGGATCGCCTGCTGGATTCTTCCCCGCCAGAACGTCTCATCGATTGGCTCATCCTCGAACGTCAGAAGACGGACTCGGATTTTCGAGGACGGGTTATAGAGACCACGGCCATAGAATTGCCCGGCGGCGGTCAGCACGTCGACCAGGTCTCCGGCCGCTGCGTGACCGACGAGCGGTCCGACATGCCCAGCAAAGAGCCAGAGAGGCCGCCCCTCCGGGACGCGGAGTGACGTGAGGCGAACGTGGGCCATCGATGTCATAATCTGTTCCCCCATAACATGGCGTCTCGAACGGTGTGCGTAACGGGTCACATGCTGGCTGTCGTCAACTCGAGCGCCACACGCTCATTGCTTGACGAACCTCGGCCAGTATGTTTTCCTGAGGATGAAGCATTTCACTGTCTCTGTGAGGATAAAGAAGAATGGGCGACAAAGCCACTATTGGTTCTGCCGTATTAGACCGACTGCATCGCCTCGGGGTTCGCCATATCTTCGGCATTCCCGGTGACTATGTCCTCTCCCTCTATCAACTGATCGAAGCCTCACCGATCAAACATGTTGGAACGACGCGAGAAGATTGCGCCGGCTTTGCAGCGGACGCCTATGCCAGGATCAACAGCATCGGGGCCGTCTGCGTCACCTATTGTGTCGGCGGGCTCAATACCGTCAACGCCATTGCCTGTGCCTACGCGGAACGCTCGCCGGTGGTTTTACTGACCGGTTCACCGGGCCTGTCTGAACGGACCCGTACACCGTACCTGCATCATATGGTTCGAGATTTTTCCACCCAACGAGAAGTGTTCGAGCGGATGACGGTGGCCGCCGTGACATTGGACGATCCCCTGACCGCCGAACGTGAGATGGATCAGGCCTTCGCTGCACTGCTCCGCTATCGCCGTCCCATTTATATCGAAATCCCCAGAGACATGGTCCACTGCCCCCTGACACATGGCATGAAGCCGATCTGCCTGGAGGATACACCGAGCGACCCAGCTGCGTTAGAAGAAGCCCTCAGTGAAGTCCGGATCATGCTGGCCTCGGCAAAACGGCCGGCTATGCTCGTCGGCGCCGAAGTCGGCCGCTTCGGGCTACAGGACGACCTAGCACGCTTGGTCGAGCGTCTCAACATTCCCATCGCCTCGACCTTGCTCGGCAAATCGATCATTCGGGAAGATCATCCGCTCTATGTGGGCGTGTACGGGGGACTCATCGGCCGAGAAGAAGTACAACAGTTCATCAATGACTCCGATTGTCTGTTGATCCTGGGATCCATTTTGTCCGACGTAGAGGACCTGGATGCACGATCACCCTTGCTGTCTGAAGGACGAACCATTCATGCGACGGCTGACCGTGTCGCCATCAAACACCACCGATATGAATCGATCAGGTTCCAGGATTTTGTCCAGGGCCTGGTACGATCTCCGCTTCCCTCGTTTTCTCATGCTCCGCGCTCGCTTCCCACTTGGGCCGTCACGACCTCCTCGGTTCTGGACTTGGATGCGCCGGTCACACTGGAGGGACTGTTCCGACATCTGGATACCGCCCTCACCGAAAAGACCGTCGTCATTGCCGACGTCGGCGAATCGCTCTTCGCAGCAGCCGATCTACATGTGCGTCATCGGTTTGAGTTTCTGTCTCCGGCCTACTACACGTCGATGGGCTTCGCCGTCCCGGCCGCCTTAGGAGCTTCGTTCGCCGACCCTAGTTTACGACCCATTGTCCTGGTGGGAGACGGAGCGTTTCAAATGACTGGAACCGAGTTAGCCAGCTGCGTGCGCTATGGGCAAGCCCCGATTGTCATAGTATTGAATAACCGAGGCTATTCGACAGAACGAGAGATTTTGGAAGGCCCTTTCAACGATGTGCATGAATGGCAGTATGAGCGTGTGTGCGGGTTGATCGGCGGCGGGAAAGGTTCTCGGGTGAACACGCAGAGAGAATTCGAACAGGGTCTTGCTGCCGCCTTTGCAGATGGAAGCCAGCTTCACATTCTCAACGTCCTGTTGAGCTCAAACGACCGTTCCCCTGGCATGGTGCGATTGGCACGTCGTCTCGGGAAGAAACTGTCGACAGACAAGCCATAGGGAAAATCCTCCATCCCTGCCTGTTTTTCCCTACACTCCATCAGGAGTCCTTCACAAATCCTCGGACACCTCCGAGCGAACCGACGGAAGTCACAGGATTTATTCACGATCGATGATGGCATACCCCCTGCACTTTCCTCCAGCTTGTATTAGAATGGGCCGGGTGCCACTCCTCCAAACCCACCCTGGCTTTACGCGCGAGCGGCTTTCAGCAATAATCAGGGATCTGCAGAAAGGATATCGTGTCCGACTTTTATCAAAATGGTGTGGTGACCGTCCTCCACCGTCTCGGTCGGTCGAACACGGCGCAACTGGAGGAGGAGCTTGAACGGTACGCGAAGACGACTCCGATCGCCTTGGTTCTTCCCTCACTCTATGCGGAACTGGAGCGGCCAGCCCTGAAGGGAATCGTCGAGACACTGAGCAAGGTTCGCTATATCAATGAAATCGTCATCTCACTGGATCAGGCTTCCGCACTGGAGTTCCGACTCGCCAAGCAATTCTTCTCCCCGCTGCCCCAGCGAGTCCGCGTCATCTGGAACGACGGACCGAGGATCCAGGCGCTCCTGAACACGCTGGTCTCGCAAGAAATCGATATCGGACTCCAAGGCAAGGGACGCGGATGTTGGACGGCCTATGGCTACGTACTGGCGAGGGGACAAAGTCAGGTCATCGCCCTGCATGACTGCGACATTGTGAGTTACGACCGTCAATACCTGGCGCGTCTCTGCTATCCCGTGGCGAATCCGAACCTCGCCTACGAATTTTGCAAGGGGTTTTACAGTCGGGTGACGGACCGCATGCATGGCAGGGTGACACGCCTCTTTATCACGCCCTTGATCCGTGGCCTCCAGCTGTTGGTTGGCCCTCATGCCCTCCTCTCGTTTCTGGACAGTTTCCGATACCCACTTGCAGGTGAATTCGCCATGGTGCGGGACCTGGCGTGGATCAACCGAATTCCCGGCGATTGGGGGTTGGAGATCGGCGTACTGGCCGAGGTGTACCGCAATTGTGCGCTCCGGCGCATCTGCCAAGTGGACATCGCGGATGCCTACGAACACAAACACCAGACGCTGTCGACACACAATCCGGATGCCGGCTTGTTAAAAATGTGCGTCGACATTACCAAATCTCTCTTTCGCAACTTGGCCAGCGAAGGGTTGGTTCTTTCGGAAAGCACACTCAAGACGTTGCGAGCCACGTACCTTCAAGCCGCCCAAGAAGCCATCAGTCGTTACGAAAATGATGCCGCGATCAACAGTCTCCGCTTTGACCGCCATGAAGAACGCCAGGCGGTAGAGATCTTCCTTCGTGGAATGACGTTGGCAACGGCCAGCTTTCTCGAAGATCCGCTCGGCGTTCCCATGATCTCGAATTGGAGCCGTGTGACCCATGCCGTACCGGATATGTTCCAACGGCTCATAGATGCCGTTGAACAAGACCATGCATGGAGTCCCACAGCCGACACACCGCAGCTGGTCTCATAAACAACTTCCTACTCACGAGAGAACCATGACGTCAAGCTGGGAACAGACATTACTCGGACCTGTGGCTGCCCTCGGAGAATACGTCCTCGCGATCTTGCCTCATCTCCTGTCCATGATCATTCTCCTACTTGCCGGCCTTGGTGTAGCGTGGGGTATCGGCCATCTCATGGAACGGCTGCTTCGCATCATCGGTTTGGATCACATCTGCGGTCGCATCGGTCTCGCGGCGGTGCTCCTGAGAGGGGGCATTAAAGCTGATCCATCCTACATCATTGGCCGTATCACGTATTGGCTCATCGTGATGTTCGCCATCACGGCTTCGCTCGGCGCGCTCAAGGTGACACCGATCAATGACGCTGCCCGCTCGTTGTTGTCCTATCTTCCGCATGTGATCACTGCCACCGTCATTGGTATCGCCGGCTATCTCATCTCGAATTTTGTCTCTCAGGCCGTTCTTATCGCCGCGGTCAATGCAGGCATACCGCCAGCTCAGTGGGTCGCTATTGGAACACGATGGGGTATTCAGTTATTGGCGATCGCCATGGCACTCGAACAACTCGGGATTGCCCGGCATATCGTCGTCGTTGGATTCGGCATTAGCTGGGGAGGTCTTGTGCTGGCTGCTGCTCTTGCCGTAGGGTTGGGGGGACAGGAGCTGGCAAAGGATTTCTTGGAACGCCGTCTGGGTGTGCATTCCCGGGCGCAGAGCAACGAAGATTTATGACATCTTTAACGCCTATGTCACAGTTCCTATTGTTCACAGACCTGGACGGTTCGCTCTTAGACAGCAACACGTACTCGTTCGACGAAGCGAAGCCGGCGCTCGATGTGCTTCGCTCGAAGAACATTCCGGTCATTTTGGTCTCGGGAAAGACTCGCGCCGAGATCGAACCGCTTCGAGAACAATTGGACCACCAGGCCCCTTTTATCGTCGAAAACGGAGCGGCAGTGTATGTCCCCGTCGAGATCTTTGACTTCCTCCCGGAACGATCACGCCGCCGTTCCGCGTATCATGTCATCGAGTTAGGCACGCCCTATGCCCTCCTCCGCGACGTATTGAGGCAAATTGAAGAGGCGGTGGGGACCCCACTCCGAGGGTTCGGCGATCTTTCGGTCGATGAGGTCATGGCGACGACGGGGCTTTCGCGTGAAGATGCACTACGGGCCATGCTTCGGGAGTTCGATGAACCATTCTTAGTCAGCGGACCTCCGAAGCTGATCGAGGAAATCTGTCGTCAAATTGTCACTCGCGGGTTGAACTGGACGAGAGGCGGACGGTTCTTTCATTTGACCGGAAATAACGACAAAGGGCGGGCCGCTAACATTCTTCTCCGCTGCTACAAGCGACAAGGACGAGAACGCGACCTGCCGGATCTCGAAACTATCGGCATCGGTGATAGCCTGAACGACCTTCCTCTGTTACTCGCGGTTGATCATCCCGTATTGGTGAAAAAGCCTGACGGATCGTATGATCCGGACATCAATCTCCCAAACCTCATCCGTGCGCCAGACATCGGTCCTGCCGGATGGAACCGGGCTGTTCTCGACCTTCTTCAGCAAGCCTCGGAGGAGGCGACGTCTGGGCGGCCAGTCAATCTCAGAACCAGCTGAGCACGGGACAGTCTAAAGCCATCGATACTGCTAGTCCTCTGCCGGATTGATGACGTGGAGCCCCGCGGTTTTTGACGCGGCTAAAAGTTGCGTGTCCGCGCTGACGACGGTTAGTCGCAACGGTTTCAGCTCCAACGCTAAGGCCAGGTGCATGACTTGAGGCGAGCGGAGGAACGGATACTCCAAGACCAATTCCTTGGTCGCGAGATAGGTCTCCACCCTTGGGGTGATGAACTGATACAATCCCTGCTTAGACTCAATCTCGAATTTATGCAGGACAGAGTAACAATCGTCCCGGGTAATCTTCCCCTCTTGCGCACGCGCACACAGAATCGCATAGAAATCCGTGACAGACCACGTCGGAACGATCGCGACCTTCCCACGTTTCACCATCAACTTGTTCACGATCCGCGTACCTCGCTCCATACTGTACCGCTTCACCAGTGCAGTGGAATCAAAATAGTAATACGGCATCTCCTTATACCCTCCCCTTCAGAATGATTTCGGCCAGCGGCCCTTGGAGCTTGGAGAGCCGATCTTGCAACTCATCGAGTGGCACTTCTTCATACCCTTCCTTGCGAAAGGTGTCAGCCAAGTTGCCCTGGTTGAACGACAGGGTGTCTTCCTTCAGACGGTCATTCAAACGTCGTTTCGCCAGCCGGCTTGAAACTTTTTTCCCCGACTTGGTCAACCCTCTCCCCCGACTACGTGGAGCACGACTGACGGACAATTCATCTGATTTTTTCACAATCATTGCCTCCTTTTACATGAACGTTCACTCACGGGCTCACCACTGATTCGTCTCGTGGACAACCTCCCGGCGTTTCGGTCTGGACCGAAAGCGCATCGTCGTCAAAAATGTATGCGGCGATGGCTTTCGCCACATCGGACGAGACGACTTGCTGCATCACACGAAGCGTCTTGGCAGTCGCTTCACGCTCGGTCAGATGCCCTTCCCTTCCACCACGGGCAATCGTTCCGACCACTTGCTGCGTGACTACATCCAGAACCTTAAAATCGCTACACCATCGAACATACGTGAATTGTGGATCACCCACATCGATGGGAACAAGCCGTACCGTGCCTCGGACCAACAATTCCGGAGAGTCAGCGTCAGCTTCACCTGCCTCCGTCGCTACATGTAAGCCCTCTCGGAGAAGCCCTTCGACGAGTGCACGCTGAGCCAGCTCGACCTGATCGCCCGACACTTGTACAGCAAGCACCAGATTCGTAGCAAGAAATTGCTCCAACTCGCTGAACAATTCGTTTGCCCGATAGGCAGAGGGAGTCCCTTGTCCGCTGAGTCTAATCACACGTAAATCTGTGTTATAGGCCTCTCGCAGAATCATATTTCGACCGGCCTTTCGGAGGGCACGGACCTTGACTAGCTTGTCGGTCGTCTGCCTGGCCTCTGTGATGTCCGCCGTAATCGCCTGATCCAACGCCAAGACCTTGTCCATCAACGACACTTCAGCCTGTGACCGATTCATCACCGCCAGCGCGAAGTGCAACTTGTGGTCTGAGTCGTACCAGTTGTCTACGATGCTGACATTTTCAAGCACCTTCTCGGTCGAGACGTGCGTCACGCTGTCGATCGTCAACCGCCGTTTGGTGTTTGCGACGTCATCATTCTCAACGACCTCATAGGACTCCTGGTCTCTCGCCTGTGCGGCCACCTCCGTTTTGAAGATGCGCGCCACCGCCGCATAGGCTTGGTCCTCGGCGCTCCTCCGATTGTCTGCTCGTCCAACCCCTGTCAGATATTGCGCGGAAGGATATTCCAAGGTTCGACCATCGACCCACGTGGGCTTCCCCTTTCCAAGCACCCAGGTACATCCGCTCGTGACGAACGCAACACTACACAGGCAGAGGCAGATCGCCATCCCTTGACCAAGAATCGATCCGCGCAGGTCAATCATTGCAGCACACGCTGAATCATGAACATGGTTTGACCGGCAACCAGCGTTATCGCGTGCCCATCCTTCGCCATCATCCTGTGCCCAGACGGTTGGATGGACACGTGATACTGACCGGGGGAGACCCATGCTCTAGCCACGTGAATTTCGTCGGGCAAAGTCTGCCAGCTTCGTTTGTCAGCTTCTTCTGAAGCCACCGCGATCCCCTTGGTAAGCAGCTCCACAAGAAGTCCAACCCAGGGAGCGGCATCCCTGCCCGCAGCATGTTGCGCGCCTCGGGTGATTCCCTCTGCCATCGCGAACTTGGTCGCGGCTCGAGCGAGTGCCTTCACCGTAATCGACGGCAGACGCTCTGACAGGCTCTTGTCCGCTAGAGCGGTCACGTTTTGGGCCAGCTCTGATCGGACGGTCACGGAACGGCCAAGCGAATTGGTCAATGTCACCTGTTCAAACGGAACCTGCGTTTTTTGTCGAACCAATCGTGGAATCGCTACCCGAACCACCCGCCCATTGAGTCCGTAGAGCACGCTGTCCGTGACGCGATTCCTCTGATAGGGCTGATGAAAAACTCCTCTATTTAGCAAAACTAACTGTGCGGCATCAAGACTGATCGGCAAATCGAGCAACAGGTCCTCTTTTCTGGGGGCCCGCCCATTATAGCTGATCATCACGACTTGAGCTTGCTGCTGGGCAGAAGAAGCAGGCTCCCATGCTACATCCGGAAATGCTTGTCGGTACGTCTGAAACTCCGTCTTCAAGCCAAGCGCCTCGGCCGTGCGCAGGAGGTCTGCGCGCAAAGATGGAGGGGAGA
Source organism: Nitrospira sp. (assembly GCA_029881435.1). Classification (GTDB taxonomy): domain Bacteria; phylum Nitrospirota; class Nitrospiria; order Nitrospirales; family Nitrospiraceae; genus Nitrospira_D. The sequence continues at coordinate 9,291 of JAOUMR010000063.1, read as the reverse complement.
ACATCTTCGACCATCCTCGCATGGCATCATACGCCTCATACGCATTGCGATACGCGATGAACGCATTGTTGAGATCTCCGGCCGCCTCGTACAAGATGCCGCTCAGATAGCGAGCAAATCCATCGTTTCGGTACTTGTCGGATTCTTTAATCCTATCGCCCAACACATTCAGGCGATGGTCGACACGGCGCACCTCAACCAAGGCTTCTTGCAACTGCCCCTGTGCCGCATAGTTCAGGGCCTTGACCACATTGACCATCACATGCTCATAGGCGTCTCCCTCATAGGGTAAGGCGTTGTCATTGGTCAGAAAGGCAGCCGTTTCAGAGCGGATACTCCTGGTATAGAGTCGTTCAACTTCCTCTTCGGCCTGGTCGAGCGACGCATTGCTTTGCTCGTACTGTCCTGCCAACTGCAGCACCATACCTCGATCCATCGCATACAAAAGTCGACCCTTCGCTCCATACTCTCTCTCAGTTTGTTCAACAATAGCTGCGGCTCGGTGCGGGTCACCGGCATGCAAGCTTTGTTCGATTAATAGGTAGTGATTGACCGAAGGACCGCACCCGGGCAAGAGAAAGATGATGAAAAGAAACAGGACCGACGAGAGTGGAGTGGCAATGCCCCGCTGCACAGAATCCCCGGGGGCAAACCGTGGGAGGAATGGTCTCAACAGTGTCCGCGGAAGCTAAAAGACCGTACGTTTCTTTTCGACCACCTTCTTGATCTTCTTTTGCCCATACCAGACCTTGGCATTACTCTCCAAATCGATCATCTGAAGATCAACCTGGTAGAAGACCGCTTTGGTCCCATCGGCTTCATCGAGAATGGTGGCAATCGTGCCCTTCATCATGAAATCGGCCCCAGTCTCTTTCCCGGGAGCCTTCTGAGTCTCTTCACTTGCGTAGATCGCTTGCTCTTTCCGTTCGGTTCGAACCTCGTCGCGCTCGCCTTTACCGGCCACAAACGTGACTTTCTGGGAGTTGGTGAGTTCTCGCTCCAAATCCGTGATAAAGGTCTGTACGCTAATATGTTCGTGACTGCTATTCACGACGGTTCCTACGACAACGACAGGTTGGCGTTGCGTCGTCTTTTCAAAATTTCCGAGCCAAGGGTATTGAAGGGCATCTTTGACCATTGCTTCCGCCACCATCCGGGAATCTGTATCGTTCCATCGACCGCTCAAATCAGTGACGACCCCAGTGTCGACCCGAGTCACCTTTGTTTCGTGTCCACATCCAGACAATGCAAGGACTGCACTCATCATGACAAGAAGAGAAGAGCCGCGCTGTTGAATCACGATCCACCTCCAAGAAGGAGTGAATGCCTGTCTCAAAACGATCACTGGATGCCCCGCTTTTCTTCTTCTTTCTCCAGCCTCTCAAACAAGCGGTCAGCGTTTTTCCGCACGAAGTCCCGAACTTGGGCATTGAGCTCTTTCGCCTGTTCCAGATTGTTCTTCATATCTTCCAAACTCAACTTGGTCAAGACATAATACGTGTTGGTCTTTGGATCTAGATACTGGTCCATTTTCCGAACTCCACTCAGTGTGGTGGTCGTGATGGTCTTAATGGCTCTCTCAACATTTTGCTCTTCGGTATTCCGAGTAAAATCGCCTGCCGTTGTTGAGGCTGCATAATCTCTCATCAAGTAGCCGGTATAGGTTTCGAATGTCTTGGCAATCTCTGCCCTGCCGCGATTCTCTGCCGTGTCCCATGCAAGCGGGGCATTGCGCACTCCGGATACCGCCCCCACTCCATAGAAGGCTTTGCTGTCTTTTTCATTAAATACGCCGGATCCATGCTGGACCCATTTAGGAGGACCGCCGCAAGCCACAAGTGTCCCCATCAGCAGGACCGTAAGACCGAAACTGACCAGCTTTGAGGGAATCAGTTGTGACCTGATCATGACCATCCTCCTTCTGATTAAATACTTTTCCGTACGCACAGAATACCGGTAAAAATTGTTGGATCATGCTAACATGGGGTTTTTAATCAGTCAACGCAAGGCTCGCTTCGCACTTCATTACGGATGATAAGAAGGAGGAACTGTGGCCGACATTCAGATTGACGACGGCATTCTTCGCATTAGAAATCTCGATATCCAGGACCCGACCACTACCGCCATACTGTCAGCCTATCCACAAACACGCTGGGCGGAAATCACACGTCGCGCAGTGAAGATCGGGCTTGGATATCTGAAGGGTGGTGAATCAGACTAGGGGACGGGAGCTCGATCGGCTTGAGTGACACTGGCACGAGCCCGAGCATGGGTGCCACCCAGCGCTAAATACCGACGAAATGCCTCGACCGACTTCTGCTGATCATTCAGATGATCCGCATATAACGTCCCCAAGGCGAAGTACACATCCTGATAGGTGTCGTTCACACGCAACGCTTGCTGGAGCGCCACCTCAGCATCCGCAAACTTGCCACGCTTTTCGTAGATCAAGCCAAGCGTATAAAAAGAATCGGGATTCCTCGGCGCGTACTCCACCGCGAGGAGACCGGCATCTAAGGCCTCATCAAGATTTGGAAGCACTTCCAATCGAACATAACTCTTGAGGACATAGGCGTCGCCATAGGTGGGATCGTACCCAATCGCGAGATCCAGTCGCTCAACCGCCTCTTCGATCGCCTTCCCCTCCTGCAGCAGCGCAAAAGCACGTTCGTACTGAGCCTTCGCCGCCTCTTGCCGTTCGGACGGGGTGTGAGGCGCGGCACCGAGGAGAAAGGCAGCCTTACGTCCTTCAACTAACACGGTGTCTCCATCGCCATCAATGCGTAGGCTCGTCGGCAGTTGCATACCGTTGGACACCGCTCCGACTTGTTGCGCGAGATAGGTGCCCAATTCGGAAGCCATGAGCCAGCCATTCTTGTCGAGATCCGCTGTCCCAGACAGTCCCTTCAGCAGAGTCTGAACGAAGCGACTACTGTTATAAGGACGCGCAGAGACTTCCCCTTTACCGGCCGCACTAATCACTTGCACCGCGCGGCGCTCAGTCTCCGATTCTGGACTGAGCCGCCCTTCCAGCGTGACCTCCTGCGGTATGGTGGTTTCCCATCCGTAGATCGGAGCGTCCAGAATCAACAGTGTGTGCTTTGAGGCGGACCGCCTCGTAAACTCTTTGAGCTGTTCCACTGTGACTGACTTGGCAGCGTTATTGATTGGTGCATCAATCGGCACAAGATATCCTCGATCCTGCCCATCAGAGTCTTGCATCGAGCCGGTATGGCCCACATAGAAAATCACGAGTCGATCCATGCGCCCGACTTTTCTCGGCAACATGTCGTTCAAGAGCTGATGCAGCCGTCGAGCGCTTGCGTCCTTATCATACACCTCTACCACCTCGTCGAACCCTAATCGCCGAAATGCGTCGGCGACTTTCTTCGCGTCATTGATCGCTCCGGGGATTGGCGGTGCCAACACATAGTTCTCAATCCCAATGATGATCGCCCAAGATTTGTAATAGAGCCCTTCGGGCTTCCCCAATTGAGCTTGTGCGGTGGAAACAGCATGAGGTAAGAACGCACCAAACCACTGCGCAACCACCAGAACCGGAGCCAACACAATGATCCATAGATTTTTCATAGCATGCTCGGCATCGTTGATGCGGTCAGCCTATCTGCCGCCTCGACCGGTGTCAAGAAACCGAATGGGCACAGGCGGCATCGCCATAGTATTCTGAAGGAAATGGATGGTTGCAGCTCTCTTCAGCTTTCTCCATAATTGACGACGACAGGATGGACCGTCCTGGAGAAGGAGACTCTCCCACTATGAGTGAAAAGATCGAGACCCTCTTGAAAGAAAGTCGGACCTATCGCCCGACGGCGAAGACAATAGCCGGCGCCTATATTAAGGACTATGAGGCTGCGTACCAAAAGTCCATCGCTGATCCTGAAGCATTTTGGAGCCAGGCGGCCAAGGAGCTCGAGTGGTTCACTCCTTGGGGAAAGGTTCTGGAATGGGACTACCCGTGGGCAAAATGGTTCGTGGGTGCACGATGCAATATCACCTACAACTGTCTCGATCGCCACATCAAGACGTGGCGCAAGAACAAAGTCGCCCTGATCTGGGTGGGTGAGAACGATCAGGAGCGCATTTTCACCTATGGCGAACTCTATCGTCAGGTCAACCGCTGTGCCAATGCCCTCAAAAAGCTGGGTCTTCAACAGGGTGATCGTGTCACCATTTACCTGCCGAAAATTCCGGAACAAGTCATTGCTATGCTGGCTTGCGCCAGGATAGGCCTCATTCATAGTGTCGTCTATTCAGGGTTTAGCGCCCCCGCTCTCGCCAATCGTATCAACGATGCCGAAGCGAAGGTCGTGATTACGGCTGATGTAGGATTCGACCGTGGGAAGACCCTTCAGGTGAAGACCGTCGTGGACGAGGCGCTGAAGACCTGCCCCTCGGTCAACCACGTGATTGTCGTGCAACGCCAGAGCCAGCATACTTCCCTCACTGCCCCCAAAGAAATCGATTGGAAGGAGTGGCTGGAGAGCGAACGGCCCGTCTGCGAAGCTGAACACTTGGATGCGGAGGCACCGCTCTACATTCTCTACACCTCCGGCACAACCGGTCGTCCGAAGGGGGTTGTTCACGTCCACGGTGGATACATGGTCGGCACGTACCTGACGACGAAGTATGTGTTTGACCTAAAAGACGACGATGTCTACTTCTGCGTCGCCGACCCTGGCTGGGTGACAGGCCACAGTTACATCGTATATGGCCCACTTCTCAACGGCGCCACAATTTTGGCCGCAGAAGGTAAGCCCGACTATCCGAACCCCGGACGCTGGTGGGAACTCATCGAACGATATGGGGTCTCGATTTTCTATACGACCCCGACGGCCATCCGATTGCTCATGCGTTACGGCGAAGACTGGCCAAAGAAATTTGATCTCTCGACACTCCGCATCCTCGGCAGCGTGGGAGAACCCATCAACCCGGAAGCCTGGGAATGGTTTCATCGTGCGACAGGAGAAGATAAGCCCATCATGGATACCTGGTGGCAGACCGAAACCGGATCCATCTTGATTACGCCTCTTCCCACCGTGCCACTCAAGCCCGGGTCAGCCACGCGGCCATTCCTTGGGATCGAGGCTGATGTGGTCGACCGAGAAGGAAACAGCCTGCCGCCAAACGCAGGCGGGTTTGCCGTGATCAAAAAACCTTGGCCGTCCATGATGCGCACCATCTACAAGGACCCGGAGCGGTACAAGACCTACTGGTCCACCATCCCAAACTGTTACTCGGCTGGAGACATCTGTCATAAAGACGCAGATGGCTACTTCTGGTTCATGGGCCGAGCCGATGATGTGATTAAAGTCGCCGGCAATCGGCTGGGCACCGCCGAAGTGGAAAGCGCCTTGGTCAGCCATCCTGCCGTTGCAGAGGCCGCCGTGATCGGCAAACCGCATAAGACGGTCGGTGAATCCATCAAGGCCTTCATCATCTTGAAACAAGGCGAGCAAGAAGACCCGGCACTGATCAAGTCGATCAAAGACCAAGTCCTGAAAGAATTGGGCAAGATCGGCGTCCCGTCTGAAATTGATATCGTGTCTTCCCTCCCCAAGACTCGGTCTGGAAAAATCATGCGTCGCGTGCTCAAGGCCAAAGAACTGGGACAAGATCCCGGAGACATTTCAACAATCGAGGAGTGACAACATTGGGACGGGGTGGACGCAAACCAGGCGAGCCGATCTACCTGCGACGGCACATGATCGCGCTCGTGCTGGCGGTGGGCCTGCCGGTTGTTCTCTTGCAACTCTACAAGATCTACGTGGGCCCGGTGAGCCTCGACGCACAGATGGGATTTGGAACTCTCGTCTCAATCCTGGCCGGCCTCATTCTCTACTACACCTATCGATCGTCCGCTCAGAATCAGCCGTAACAGCTCCTACGCAGCAAGTCCTGTCCCCAAGCCATCCACGGGAAATACTCTTCAGAATGTCCCTGATTGCTATTCCGTCGCCGATGGCTAAGGTTCCGGTTCAGTGGCGGGCCGCACGACATATCGTCCGCTCAAACCAGTTGTTGAGGCTATCCTTTGACCGTAATGCCGAGTTTGTTCTTCTTGATGAACTCAAGTAGGGGGCCAGCAAGATCCCCCGCAACTTTGTAGTATTGCTCGTCACACTCTCCCAGTTTCTCGTCTCGCTTATCACTATCCTCTTCCATCACACTGTCGATCGCTTCAACGGTGACTTGTCCATCTATTCCAAGAGCATCTATTACGTGCTGAGTCAGGAGTGCCACTTCAGAACAACCAATTCGGCTGAGCGCATCGACCACGATGGGGACATATGATTTTGACGAGTTGATGAAGAACTGGCCATATCCGCCGTTGTTGACTTCGCGTTCGAGCGCTTCGATCGCGAGAACAACCTTTCCATCTGCAGTCAGACGGCTTTGCCCAATACGTTCGGCTTTCTGATCAAGGGCTTCCTCGAACGCGAGAACGATTGAGTCAGTTTGATACTCTCCTTGAAGGCTGATTAGTTCAATCGTGGTCTGCCCGGAGTACCCATCCAGCCATTTCTTCTCACTCATGGTTGCCTCTGTTCGTCCATGTCCCAACCATGCTTAGGCCGTTCAACATAAGCTTGACATCCAGTAGTGTATCCGCTGACACGCGACGAACGTTCGCACACCACACGCCATGCGTGTACTGGTTTCACAAGTTGCAACCGCATGACCATTCTACACGAGCCTTTATGTGAATCGGCATAACACAATTCCCGTGAATGGGTTCGCATACTCTCCAGTGGACTGCGGACACCCGCTGGCCCGCGATGAAGAACATGGGTTTGACATCACCGACCCATCATCTCTCACCATGTCTGGGAGGAACTGGAATCAGCGCAGCATATTCTCAGCTGAGCGCGGTCTATGAGGTCTGACCGCTTTGTTTCACGCCCACAAGATAAGACCTGCACTCCTATTGCAAGATGTCTCAACATCGCTCTCATTGGGTTTTTGACTCCCACTCCCTCATCTCAATTCAGTTGCGATCCTGATTCAGATCGAGAACTTCAATAAGGGCCTCATGAATCTGTTTCATAAGTGTAGCTGAGAGTTTGGTCAAAGGGCCTTCGACTAAACGTCGATTGTCGATCGCTCGTAATTGATCGATCAGTAGATCGGAGGTGCGGCGAAGATGGCCGGCTGCAGGGACACGAATACGCAACGGCTCAGCACCATCAATCAACACAGTCGTCAACGGAACGATGAGCGTGGAGGGATGTTGCGCGTCAAGTAAGGCCTGGGCCTGAACGCTTAGAACCGGTCGCATTTTGCCCAGCTCAGTACCCCGTTTGGGATTGAGATCAGCCAGCCACACTTCTCCTCGATTAAGCATCGGGGGTCTGTTCGACGGCGGCAAACTCACGATTGACGCGCAGACTTTCCTTTCGAGCTTTCTTCGAGGATTCAGCCAACCGAAGCGCCCGGAGAAGTGCTTGCGTCTGTCGATTCATGCGCTCGATCGCTCGGCGGATATAGGCGGCTCTGGATAGATGGAGAGTATTCGCGCAACGGCGACTGGCTTCCAAAACGTCTTCTGGTAGTTTCAGCGAGATAGCTCCCATTGTGTCCTCTTTGAATATCTTATTGTGATATGCACGTAAGATATCTCAGTACAGCGTAACATGCAAATACAAGAGATAATGTCAAATGTTGGGTATGCAGCCTTTAGGGAATAGCGCTTTCTGATGGTCCCTGTTGTCTGAGCGAACCGCTCACACCTTCTTCCTCCGTCCCTTCCTGGAGGGAGGAGCGATGGTCCACTGTCTCACCGACAACCCGCGGTTGACCTCCGCGAGATCAAACCGTTCGGGGTCGAAGTCCTCGGGGAGCCAGGTCCTCCATTCCTCATACTCCTCGTGTGTCGGGTCCTTGAGGATCTCCAGAAGGTTCTCGTACCCCCAGGCCCCTCCACAATCTTCGGGAGGGCAGGATCGGGCGCCGTTCAGGCAGACCGGCGTCTGGTGCTTCCCGTCCGCCAGAACCTGTTCCACCATCAGTACATGGTCCCACCCATCCCCGAAGTCATACATGTATTCCAGCCTGTCCTTAACGGACAGACCCAGCTCCTTGAGCGTCACCGTGCGCTCATCGACCACCCGCTCCTCGTCAAACTCGGGATCTGGCACACCAAACCTGTCTTCACGCCAATGAAAATCGTGTAAATGCGAGTTCGTCCACCCCATCACCTCCTGGATGATGTCGTGCAACCCGGACAAAGCCAATCCCTCCGACACCAGCACGCGCCTCCAGATCGGCGGACGGATCCCGGTTAACGTGATCTTGAACTGGAGGAGAGCCCCCGCCCCACGGCCTGCGCCCGGTACCGTGTGTTGGGGCTGTGGTTTACGCGGCACGCTCCTGAACCTCCTCGTTCACCCCATCCCTGAAGATCACGCCCCGCAGCACCTCGCCCACACGCTCGGACCCTTTCAGGCGTCTCCAGCGTTGTTCTGCCACGATCGCGAGCTTGAAGACCATCGACAGCAGGCTCTCCCGTGACACGCATCCTCGGGTTTTGATGGTCCGGTGCCGGACGGTGGCGAAGGTCGACTCGATAGGATTGGTTGTCCGGATGTGGATCCAGTGTTCGGCCGGAAAGTCGTAAAATGCCAGGAGGGCGTCCCGATCCTGTGCCAGGCATTCAGTCGCCTTCGGATACTTGGCCGCATAGGTGGCAATAAAAGAATCGACGGCCTTGTGCGCCGCGTGTTTCGTGTCCGCCATCCAGATCTGGTGAAGTGCGCTTTTGGCCTTGGGCTGGTTCGCCTTCGGCAACTTGTTCAGCACGTTGGCCGTCTTGTGGACCCAACACCGTTGTCCCCGGGTGGCTCCAAAGACCTGGGGGAGGGCCTTCCAGAACCCCAAGGCCCCATCGCCGATCGCCAGCTTCGGGTCCACGGAGAGGCCCCGGTGTTTGAGATCAAGCAGAAGTTCCTTCCAGGACTGTTCACTTTCCCGGTAGCCGTCCTGGATCGCCAGGAGTTCCTTCTTCCCGTCCACGGTCGCCCCGATCACGACCAGCACACAATGGTGGGCTTCGTCCATCCGGACGTTGAAATGGATGCCGTCAGCCCAGAGATACACGTAGGTCTTCGACAGGTCCCGTATCGCCCACTGGCGGTGGTCTTCCTTCCAGGACTCCTTCAGTCGCTGGATCGTTGTGGCGGATAACCCGGGGGCATCCTGTCCCAGAAGACTGGTGAGCACGGTACTGAAGTCTCCCGTGGAGATCCCCCGGAGGTACAGCCACGGCAACAATTC
>JAOUMR010000062.1 GCA_029881435.1 Nitrospira sp. | reverse complement strand
TTGACCACGAGTATTTGACCTTGCTTGCCACTATAGTGGTCGTCCGCATAGTGGTCGTCCGCGCCTTGGGCAGTTGGAATGGAACCAGCCAGGAAGTCGACGAAAAGCAAACCGGCGACCAAACCGGCGACCAAACCGCCGACACCGAGAGTGAACCGTGCACGTGTCGTGTCCCAGAGGTTCATGTCAGAACTCGTTCGTCCTGATCCTGTTGAAGGGCGTATCGCTTCAGGCAGTCTCGTGCATGGTTCGACGAGTTCACCACGAACGTATTTTCGACATCTACCGCCGGTATGGCACCTCGTCGATGTCCCCAGTGAAATATCGGTCTCATCGGTAGAATCGTCCTCCGGACACTTGAGAAATCAGTTCTTCAACCCGTCGATTCACCGCACTGAAAGGATCCATACAGAGAATCGTCTCTTCCCAATACCCGTTCAGCTTCAGATAGGTCCAGTCGACAGTATAGGACCGATTCTTGGCTCGCGCGAATCGGATAAAGTCTCCACGGACCTTGGCCCTTGTCGTTTGAGGAGGGGTGGACATCGCTCGTTGGACGGTCTCCTCCTCTACCACCCGTTCGATCAGCCCACGAGACTCCATCAAGTAATACAAGCCCCGCGTCCGCTTCACATCATGGTACTGTAAATCCAACAATAACACGCGCGGGTCGTCCCACCCGCACTGCTTCTTATCCACGTACGACTGAATCACATGTTTCTTGGTGATCCAATCAATCTGATGGGTGAGCTGCATGGGATCTTCTTCCAACTGCTGAAGGACGGCCTCCCATTTGTCGCACACATCATCCATGGTCGGTTCGTGATCTTCTTGAGCCAAATATTCTCGAGCTCTCTTCACGTAGACGCGTTGAATTTCGATCGCCGTCATCTGCCGACCGTCATCGAGTTTGACCTTTTTTCTCAACGTCGGATCGCGTGACACCTCCCTGATGGCCTTCACCGAGTCTTCAAGCTCCATGCCGTGTACGGTGTACCCCTCTTCGATCATCGATAAAACCAACGCCGCCGTCCCGACCTTAAGGTACGTCGCGTACTCGGACATGTTGGAGTCTCCAACGATGATATGGAGCCGTCGATAGCGCTCGGCATCGGAATGGGGTTCATCACGCGTATTGATGATGCTCCTAGAGGATGTGGTCGAGGACGATGTTTTCTCATGAATATGCTGGGCCCGTTGCGAGATGAAGTACTGGGGCTTTCCGGACACTTTCAGGACTTTCCCTGCCCCACTGAACACTTGCCGAGTCACAAAAAACGGGATCAGTTGTTCGGTGACTTTCCAAAAATCGACGTCACGCCGCATGAGAAAGTTCTCGTGACACCCATACGTATTGCCCAATGAATCCGTGTTGTTCTTAAAAATATAGATCTCTCCGGACAGTCCTTCCTCGCGGAGTCGCTCCTCCGCTGCCGGCAAACACGCTTCCAACAGCCGTTCACCCGCCTTGTCATGGACCACGAGATCAAGGATGTTGTCGCATTCCGGAGTCGAGTATTCGGGATGACAGCCGGTATCTTGATAGAACCGGGCTCCGTTGACCAAGAATGCGTTTGACGGCCAGCTGTTGGGGATCAATCCCTCAAAGATGTACCCGAGAACCTTTTCCATGGGAAGATAAATCCGGCCATTGGGAGAGAAAATAAGCCCGTACTCATTCTCGAGGCCGAATATCCGTTGTTTCAAGGGACCTGATGACATCATGAAAGACCTAGAAACAGGTTACACGCCCGTTCTCAGATCCGCAACAAAGGAAGCCTTCATGAAAATGAAGGCTAAGGAGAGAGGATTCGCCGGATGTCACTCACCGATATACGGCGGAACTTTCGGCCGGTGCGGGTTCGGTCCAAGACCGCCACTTCCAAGCCTTCTGGTTGCAGCTTTTGATTCGCCGTCTGTTCCAGCGCCACGACACACAATTTCAAGGCGGCATCGAGCGACGGAGCTTGGCTGGAGCTTTTGTCCTTCAAGATAGTCTGTACCGCGTCAGATCTTCCCCCGATTACCGCAAAATTCTTCTCGTCGATGATGCTGCCGTCGAACGATATGCGATAGATCTCGTTCGGGTGACTATTGGTCCCAGCCTGCACAACCAGAATCTCCACCTCAAGCGGTTTCAATTCCTGGCTGAATACGGTGCCGAGGCTTTGCGAGTAGCCGTTCGCCAAAGAACGGCCTGTAACATCCTCACGGCTATACATAAACCCCTTGAGATCGGCGTGACGAATTCCCGCCTTTCGTAGATTCTCAAATTCGCTATACTTGCCAGCCCCGGCAAACGCAATGTTGTCGTAGATTTCCGAGACTTTGTGCAGAGAGGCGCTCGGGTTATCCGCGGTCAACAGGATGCCGTCGGCATACTCCATCGCGATGATCGAACGGCCTTTGGCAATCCCTTTCTTGGCATACTCAGCCTTATCCTGCATCATCTGCTCAGGGGACACGTAATAGGGCATGGCCATGATTACGTCTCCCTCGAACGGCGTGCGGTCATCATTTCGTCGTACACCGCTTTCAGCCTATCATCGACAACATCGGTGATGCCTTGGGCGGTCACAAACTTGGCGGTCGGGTAAATTCCTCGAATGAGATCCGGCCCACCCGTTCCGACATCATCATCGGCGGCATTGTAGAGCGATAACAAGGCGAGCGTGAGCGCGTCAGCCTCAGAAAAATTCTTCCGAAAATGCTCCCGCATCGTATTACGGGCATCTTTCCCGCCGGAACCGATTGCATGGTAGTCGGACTCTTCGTATCTCCCACCCGTGATATCGTACTTGAAGATGCGCCCTTCAGCACGTGTCACGTCATACCCGACATACAGCGGCATCACCACCAAGCCCTGGAATACCATCGGAAGATTCGCCTTGACCATCTGCCCAAGCTTGTTGGCCTTCCCCTCGCATGACAGCGCCATACCTTCCAGTTTCTCGTAGTGTTCCAGTTCGGTCTGAAACAATTTGGCCATCTCGATGCACGGTCCGGCCGCTCCAGCGATCGCCATCGCTGACCAGTCATCGATCTTGAACACCTTTTCAATACGGCGATCTGCAATCTGAAACCCTTCTGTCGCTCGACGATCTCCGGCAATCACGACTCCATCTTGATACTTAATCGCTAACACGGTCGTGGCATATGGCACGGCCATTGCCCCAGTGGTTCGCATCGGCTCCGATGCCGAGACCAGCCCATGACTGCCCAACGTCAATCCTGGATACTGTTTGGTGAGAAAGTCGAAAAAACTGGAGTCATCGTGATTGGGAAGATACGGCAACCTCATCGTGATTTCAGAGCCACCATCTCTCAAACCTTGAGTTTTTCAAGCAACTCATCGACCGAGTCTGCGGTATCCAGCAGTTCTCGTGTCAACGATTGCGTACCGCGATGGGGATCCATCAGCGGCACTTTCTTGATGGTGTTATTGCCCGCATCGAACAGGACAGACGTCCAACTCGCACCATACAATGACTTGGCAAACTTCCGAACACAACGCCCTCTGAAATAGGCGCGCGTGCCGATCGGAGGATTGAGTTCAGCCCGCTGTATCTCATCTTCCTCAACAATTCGGTCGATCAGGTGCCCGCGTTCCAACGTATAAAACAAACCTTTCTCAGCGCGGACATCATGGTATTGGAGATCCATCAGTTTCATTCGCGGGTCGTCCCATCCACACCCCTTCCGATCCATGTAGGACTCGATCATATGGCGCTTCGCCACCCAATCTAACTCCTTCACAAGTAACCGTGGGTCGCGCTCTAATCTGTTCAACACATCGTCCCAACGGACCAGCACATCTTGGATAGTGGACGGACAACCGTGAGCGGCGTAAAAAGTCTGGGCTGCTTTCAAGTAGGCCCGCTGGACCGCCAGCGCCGTGATCGGCCTTCCACCGGCCAGCTTCACCGTCTGCTTCACATCCAAATCACGCGAAACCTGCTTGAACACTCGAACCGGTTCATCGAGTTCCAAGGGAGGCACGTCAGCTCCCCTTTCGAGCAGGTCCAAGACGATGTCCAAGGTTCCGACCTTCAGATAGGTGGACACCTCAGCCATATTGGCATCACCCGTAATGACATGCAGTCTTCGAAATCGTGCTGCATCGGCATGGGGCTCATCTCGCGTATTGATGATCGGACGCTTGACCATCGTATTGAGGTCCATGAGACATTCAAAGAAGTCGGCGCGCTGGGAAATCTGATATTCCGCCGGACTGGTCTGATTTTCTGCGCCGACTTTTCCTGCTCCGGCGAAAATCGGTCGAGTCACGAGGAATGGCGTCAACACACGGGCGATCTTGTCGAACGACACAGCCCGTGAGACCAGATAGTTTTCATGGTATCCATAGCTGTTGCCTTTGCCGTCTGAATTATTCTTGTACAGAAGATATTGTTCGCTCCCCCTTACGCGCGTCATCTCCTGAAGACTTTTCGCGAGAATTCGCTCTCCAACACGCTCAAACGCCACCACCTCCCGAGCGTTGGAACATTCCGGCGTCGAGTACTCTGGATGAGCTCCATCGACATACAAGCGCCCCCCGTTCGCCAGTACCTTATTCAGCTGTCGGTTATAGTCGGGATTGGGGCGCTCTCGCTCACCATCGACTTCGAAACCCCGCGCATCCAGGAGGGGATTTTCATTTTCGTAATCCCAAATTGCACCTGGCGCCGGCAAGCCCGGATAGTGGCCGATCACGGCAAAGGAGCCGGCGACAGGGTCCATGGTGGATCCGTCTTTCGATGCAATGCCAAACTCGGTTTCAGTGCCCAGTACCCGCGCGCGATTTGTGGGAGTGTGTTCTTGCATACAATCGCTAGAGATAGTGGCCAGTACTGATGGTTTCAATTTGCCGATGTTCCGTCGGCCCACCGCTGATGGTCCGAAGATGAACGATCTTTTCACCCTTCTTCCCGGCGACTTTTGCCCAATCGTCTGGATTGGTCGTATTGGGAAGGTCCTCGTGTTCCTTGAACTCTTCGCGAATGGCCCGTATCAAGTCATCCGAGCGCAGGCCTGAACCTTCATGCGCGATTACGCGCTTCACCGCAAACTTCTTTGCTCGTGAGACGATCCCCTCGATCAATGCCCCGCTGGCAAAGTCTTTGAAGTACAGGACTTCCTTTTCACCATTGGCATACGTCACTTCAATGAACTTATTTTCCTCGCTGGCCTCATACATCGTTTCGACCGTCAGGGCAGTCAAGCGTTCTACGAGCGCCTGGCGATCCCCTCCGTGACGTTCCAAATCCTCCTGGGCGAACGGAAGATCCGTCGAGAGATATTTCGAGAAAATGTCTCGCGCAGCCGTGGCATCAGGCCTTCCCACTTTGACTTTGACGTCCAATCGACCTGCACGAAGCACGGCTGGATCGATCAGATCCTGACGATTGCTCGCCCCAATGACGATGACATTGCGCAAACGTTCCACTCCATCGATCTCAGAAAGGAATTGAGGAACGATTGTCGACTCAATATCCGACGACACCCCCGTCCCACGGGTCCGAAACAGTGCGTCCATTTCGTCGAAAAAAACGATCACCGGATGGCCATCATCGGCTCGTTCCTTCGCCTTTTTGAAGACCTCACGCACCTGGCGTTCTGATTCGCCCACATATTTGTTCAGTAGCTCCGGGCCTTTGACGTGCAGAAAGTAACTGCGTATCTCTTTACCGGCTCGATGGCCCAATTTCTTAGCAATCGAGTTGGCCACGGCTTTCGCAATCAGTGTTTTCCCACAACCGGGTGGACCATAGAGGAGAACACCCTTTGGAGCGCTGAGCTTATACTCGGAAAACACCTGTGGATGGAGGAACGGGAGTTCGACGGCATCACGCACTTGGTCTAATTCTTTTTGGAGACCGCCGATATGCTCGTAGTCGACATCCGGCACTTCTTCCAACACAAGCTCTGACGCTTCGGACTTCGGCAACTTCTCGATCACATAACCTGACCGAGAGTCATACAAAAGATGATCCCCCACGCTCAGCCGTTCCGTCAGCAGGGGATCACCTAACTCAGCCACTTTCTCCTCATCAAAATGGAGTGTGACGAGAGCTCGTCCTCCCTCCAGCACGTCTTTGAGCCGTACCACTTCTCCTTGGCTATCAAATCCCTTTACCTCGATCACATTGAGCGCTTCATTCAGGACAACTTCTCGTCCCTTACGCAACTCTGTCGGCCTGATGGAGGGATGAAGGCTGACCTTCATCTTCCGTCCCGATACATAGACATTGCCAGTGCCGTCCACATTCATACTTGAAAAAATGGCATAGGCCGACGGCGGTGCCGTCAGTTTTTCGACCTCCGTCCGTAGCGCCTCGATCTGAGCCTTCGCTTCCTGCAGCGTCGCGACGAGCTTTTCGTTTTGCTTATTCGCTTGATCAAGTTGGTGCCGAGATTGATACAGCCGACGGATCTCTTCTTCCATCGACTGAATCTGAACGTGAAGCTTGTCCAGTTCCCGAGTGTGTTCGTCGTTCTTGTGGATCATCTCTCCATCACCCTCAGATAGCCGCTTCGTAATCTTCTTGACAGAATCTCGGAGGGACCGGAGTCGATTTGGCTGACCTTTACTTTCCACCATATCGAGACGACACGAGTGGTTCGCGACATGGAATTGACCGCGAATGAACCTTGTTTTGGGATTTTAACACCCGACCTAGGGGTGGTCAACTCCACAGACGATCTCACGCGAGTTGCGTGCACGCCGCATGGCTCACCGGCTCACATCTCCAACGCACGCGTGAATTCCCTGACAGCTGCACCGATATCGTCGCGTGCCAACAGTGCTCCGATCACGGCAACTCCATATGCGCCGGCTTGGCGGACTTCACGGACCCGTTCGCACGTGATCCCTCCGATGGCAAAGATCGGGATAGATGAGTTGCGACAGACATCGGCGAGAAGATCGACTCCGAGCGGAGCGCCAAACGAACGCTTCGACGGAGTCTCGAAAATCGGGCCGAATATAATGTAGTCGGCGCCGTCATCATTCGCCTGCCGAACTTCTTCAACGGAATGCGTGGAAATCCCGATCAACCGATCGGACCCGACAAGCTGACGGGCCGCAGAGACCGGAAGACTGTTGGCACGAAGATGAACGCCGGCCAAGTTCAGCGCCAACACGAGATCAACACGATCGTTGACGATCAACGGAACGGCTCGCGGTGCAGCCAGCGCGTGCACCTCTTGCGCCAGCGACAGCAATTCACCAGTCGGCAAATCCCGCTCTCGCAGTTGAATGGCCGGCACACCGACCATGATCGCTTGACTGAGTACCGCTGAAAGGGAACGACCGTGAACTTGATGACGATCCGTAACGAGAAGGAGCCGAAAATTTATTGGAGGCATCGGTGCGAGGTTGAGCCCGACGTTCTAACAGGATGCTCAAAAAGGCCGTCCAGCAAAGCCGCAGCGAGCGAAGAGGTGAGGCGTACGCTTCGGTACGTTGAGCCTCTGAGCGATGCGAGAACACCGCTGGCGGACTTTTTCAGCATCCTGTTAGAGCATCCCTTCGATCGGACTGCTGGCCGTGGCATACAGCTTTCTCGGAATACGGCCCGCTTTGTAGGCTAGACGACCGGCATGAACCGCGTACTTCATCGCTTCCGCCATGGCAAGAGGATCCTGTGCCCCGGCAATAGCCGTATTCATGAGTACCGCGTCTGCCCCTAATTCCATCGCAAATGCGGCATCGGACGCGGTTCCAACACCGGCATCCACGATGATCGGCACCTTGATCATTTCCATAATGATTTTCAAATTATATGGATTACGGATTCCGAGTCCCGATCCGATCGGCGCCGCCAGCGGCATGACGGCTGGACATCCAACATCGACGAGTTTCTGAGCGACAATCGGATCGTCATTCGTGTAGGGTAATACGATAAAGCCTTCTTTGATGAGAATCTTCGCCGCTTCGATCAACCCTGCCGTATCCGGAAACAATGTCCGTTCGTCGCCGAGCACCTCTAACTTCACCAGATCCGAAACACCGGCCGCGCGGGCCAAGCGTGAATATCGAACGGCGTCTTCCACACTGTAGCATCCGGCGGTGTTCGGCAAAATCGTATATTTCTTGGGGTCGATGTAATCAAGGAGGTTCTCTTTCGACCGATCGGTGATATTCACCCGACGAACCGCAACAGTCACCACATCGGCCCCAGAGAGCTCAATCGCCTTTTGTGTTTCGGCAAAGTCTTTGTATTTTCCGGTCCCAACCCATAGCCGGGACTTGAACTCTCGCCCTGCGATTATCAACCGATCGTCCGCCATAGTGCCCTCTTATAATGATCCACCGCCGATAAAGCCGAGAATTTCGAGCCGATCCCCATCGTTGAGCAACCGTTGACCAAACGCCGCTCGATCGAGGATTTCAAGATTCAACTCGACCGCCACTTGTTCTGTCTTGATGTCGAGGTCGCACAACAGATCGGCGACCGTTGTACCGCTGCGCCAAGTCTGAGCTTGTCCGTTCACATGGATTTGGATTGCACTGTCCATGATCAGTCATCCTATGAGACCGGAATTCAGCTTGTCAATAAAGTGGCTCTTGCCTGAACCCTTGTGAAGACCGCACAATAGGCACTCCATGAAACAGCACAATCTACAACTCGCCACTATCTTTCAGTCGATGGCTGACCTCTTGTCATCCCAACGAGCGAACCCCTATCGCGTACGAGCCTATCGACGAGCTGCGGATGCTCTGCTGGCCATCGATGAAGATGTGGCAACCGTGGCGGGTCGCCACGGGCTTAAGGAGATTGACGGGATTGGGACTGATCTAGCGAAAAAGATCGAAGAGTTTCTTGGGACGGGAACCATCCGTGCCTATGAAGAGCTCAAAACCCCTCTCCCACCGGAAGTACGGAACTGGGTAACGCTTCCTGGGCTCTCTGATTCACTCGTGACCTATCTCTATTTCCGACTCGGCATACGGACGCTTTCGGACCTCGAGCAACTCCTTCGATCACATCTGATTCGAACGTTACCGAACTTCTCAGGATCAGAGGAGCAGTTACTGCAGGCCGTCCAACAACGCATGCAGAATCCCGAGCCTTAGGACACCTTCAGTTCCTTGAATATCTTCCAGCTCTTCAACAACTCCACCGCCTTCTGCAGCTGCACATCCTGCTCAAGCGAGGGCTCCCCGCCCACTTCCGGCAAGGCCGGGGGAGGTGTTCCGTTTTTCGAACCTGCCTCGTCCGGAGACTTTCCATCGTGCGGCGAGGCATCCTTGCCGACCGGAGGTTTACCCGCCTTCCCCTCTCCCTCCTTTTCATTCGGTTTCCCATCAAGCGCTTTGGCCGGGGAGGTAGTGGGAAGCTTCACCACGATATCTGGAGTAATGCCGGTCGACTGAATCGATCGACCTTTTGGCGTATAGTACTTGGCGGTCGTGAGGCGAAGGCCTGAGCCATCACCCAAAGCCAAGATTGTCTGCACCGATCCTTTTCCGAACGATGTGGTCCCGACCACGACAGCCCGCCCCCAATCTTGCAGCGCCCCGGCCACGATTTCTGACGCACTTGCCGACCCCTCGTTGACAAGGACAATCACCGGAAGATCTTCCAGCTGGTCTTTGGCCTTTGCGAACCATTCGTCCTTTTTCCCTTCCCGACTTTTGGTGTACACTACCAGCTTGCCGCTGGGAAGAAATTGCTCAGAGACATCGACCGCCGCTGTCAGTAAGCCGCCCGGATTATTTCGGAGATCGAGAATCGTTCCTTGCGCTTTCTGGTCGCGAAACTGCTTGATCGCTTTAGAGAGATCTCGTCCGGTCGCTTCTTGGAACTGCGTCAACCGAACATAGCCAAGATTGTCGATCATCTTCGCCTTCACACTTTCAATCTTGATGGTATCCCGGACCAGCGTAAACACCAACGGCTCTGGTGCGCCATCCCGTTGAATGGTCAAGTTGACTTTGCTGCCCTTCGGCCCTCGCATCTTCGTAACCGCATCCATCAAGCTCAAGTCCTTCGTCGGGTCTTCATTCACCTTGGTGATGAAATCCCCGGCTTTAATCCCGGCCCGATAGGCAGGCGTGCCTTCAATCGGTGCGATGACCGACAACCGGTTATCCTTGACTCCGATTTGAATGCCGACCCCTCCAAATTCTCCTCGCGTCTCCACCTGCATCTCTTTGTACATCTCAGGCGTCATGTAGGCCGAGTGTGGATCGAGCGTACCCAGCATGCCACGAATGGCACCTTGAATGAGGTCTTTCGGCTTCGTCTCTTCGACATAATGTTTTTGAACTTGATTCAGGACCTCGGAAAATGTCTTGAGCTCCTCGTAGGTTTCACTCGCGTGTCCGGTGCGTTCCCATCCCTTACCAATGACGACTCCACAGAGCAGGGCGAGTGCGATCATCGGTCCAACCACCCAAGACTTCCGCCGCGGCTGCTGTTCCATCATTGTCACATCCCTTCTTTCCTGCGTTACCTGACCATCTGGCCACCAACCCTGACGAGCGGAGGCCTATCGCTTCGCCAACCAATGGAGCGGATCGACTGGTTCGGCGCCCTCCCGCAACTCAAAGTATAATGTATTTTCTCCAATCATGCCCGTATCCCCGGTTTCTCCGATTGCTTGGCCTTCAACAACTTGTTCACCCACGCTGGCAAGGATCTTGGAGGCGTGCGCATAGAGTGAGAAGAACCCGTTGGCATGATCCAGGATTATAACGAGTCCGTACCCCTTCAACCAGTCTGCATAGACCACGCCTCCCGGCATAACTGCATGAATGAGGCTTCCCTCGGTCGCTCGAATTTCAATCCCTTTTCGCTGGACATAGGTATCGAACGTCGGATGCTTCTGGCGTCCAAAGAAGGAGACGACCTTCCCCTCGACCGGCCATGGCAGCATTCCCCTGCTGGCGATACGCGGTAACGGTACCGTCGGTGACGAAGTCGTCGGTGGGCTCATGGCCACTGCACGTCGGCGCGTTTCTAATTCCTGCAAGATGTTATCCAGTCGCGAGGCGGATCGTTCCAGCTCCATTACGGCGCGATGATATGAATCTTTCTCACGCCTGATCTTGGCAAGATAACCTTTCTTTTCTTTTTGAAGGACTCGGATGTCGGCTAATTTCTTTTCAATATCTTGCTTGATGGCAACCATTCCGGTTCTGGCCTCAGCACGCTGATGCTCAGCTTCTTCCATACGGGCCATATCGGTCTTAAATGTCTCGAGTAGCTCGTAGTCCTTTTGTGAGACGGTGGAAAGATATCGCGCTCGACGTTGAAGATCTCCGTATGAGTCGGACGTCAAGAGCGCCTTCACATACCCAAACCGCCCCTCCATGTATTGCACTCGAAGCCTGGAGAGAATCGCTTCACGTCGGGCCTGGACACCCGCTCGCATTGCCACAAGCTGTTCCGTAATCTCCCCTATTTCTTCATCTTTTTGCCGAAGTTTCTGATTGATGTCGCGATGATCTTGTCGATGACGGATCAGCCGCTCATCCAGCGATTGGATGCCTTGGGAAACTGATTCCCATTTTTTCTCCGCTTCATCGGCCCGCCGCCGTTTTTCTTGTATCCTGCCCTTCAACGCCTCGAGTGTCTTTCGTTGGCGTTCGATCTTTTCCGAAATAGGATCATCAGCCGCCTTCACAACAGACACCACTCCTCCGAGCGCCGCGCAACAGAGCAGAATGGAGACCGAGATTTTCATGCGCGTCCCTCGCCGACTCGAAGCAGTGAGACCACACTTCCTGCGAGGCCCAACCCCATACCAGCCATGACAAGGGCAATGCACAGCGAAAACGGGAAGAAAGACAGCAGGCTTTCAATCCCGCTGAAACGACCAGCCGATTGCATCTGCTGGCGAAACAGTTCAAAGCCGACCTTCAGGATCCCCAAAGACAAGGCGCTGCCGAAGGCGCCAAGCACGGCCCCTTCAAGAAAATACGGAATACGGATGAAGGTACGCGTCGCCCCGACGGAACGAAGGATCTCGATCTCCTCTCGTCGGGTAGACAGTGCGAGCCGGATCGTGTTGCCTATGATCGTCACCGAAGCAGCCGAAAGCAGCAGCCCCACCCCGATTGCAGCCAGCTCAATATACCCGATCAGCTCAGCCAGCACATTGATCCATTCTTGATTATAGTCGACCTTGGCAACACCTTCCATCGTTTGCACCCGTTCAGCCCAGCCCTTCATCGACTGTGGAGAGCGATAGTTCGGAGCCAGTGTCACGACGAATGACGCCGGTAACGGGTTTTCTCCGAGTCCCTCAAGCAAGTGGGTCTCCGCAGGGAATTGTGCACGAAACTCTCCGAGCGCCTGCTCTTTCGAAACAAACAGCACGCCGAAGACCATACGATCCGACTTGAGTTCCTTCTCAAGCGCTTGCCTCCTCGCAGCCTGAACCGAGTCCTCCAGATAGACCATAATCTTGACGTCTTCCTGAAGCCATCCGGCCGCATTTCGCAAGTTCACGTAGAGAAGCAGAAAAATGCCGACGCAGGCTAACGTAAAGGCCGTGGTCAAGATAGCGACGATCGTCGTCGTGCGATTGGCCCGCATATTGGCCCAGGCTTCACGAACGATATACACCAACCGGCTCATACTCCGACTCGCTCCGCCAGTCGTCCTTCCTCCATCAAGACTCCTTGCACCAAAGTCACCGCGCGCCGATTAATCTGTTTCATCACATGAGGATCGTGCGTGGCAACGATGACGGTTGTTCCACGAGCATTGATCAACTTGAATAACTCAATAATTTCTCCGGTGCGCTCGGGATCGAGGTTCCCAGTTGGTTCATCGGCGAGGAGCACGACCGGTCCGTTGACGATCGCTCGTGCGATACACACACGCTGCTGTTCTCCAGCCGAGAGACTGTTCGGCGATTGATCCTTCTTGTGATCAACACCCACAGCACGCAACGCCTCCGTCACTTTACGCCGAATGTCCTTCTCAGACACCCCTTGAACGACCAACGGAAGTGCCACGTTGTCGAACACGGACTTTTTCGACAAGAGACGAAAATCTTGGGAGACTGATCCAATCTTCCGTCGGAGATACGGAATCTCTGATTGTTTGAGTTTGGTTACATTTTTGCCATGAACAAACACCTGTCCCTCGTCGGGCTGCTCCTCACCAATCAGCATCCGCAACAAGGTGGACTTTCCTGCTCCGCTTGGCCCCATCAGAAGGACAAAATCTCCCTTCTCAATTTCGATCGTGACGTCGGAGAGCGCCGCTCGCCGGTCGTACCATTTCGACACATGGATCACCTGAATAATCGCGTCCACAGAATTCCCTTACTACAGGGCAGGTGCCGTCAGTGTTCGGTGACGTCAAACGCGTTCTGGAAGTGCTCGATCTGCCCCTGTGCAGAAGGTCGCCCGTGGACCAACACCACATCAAATCGACAGACCTTGTCGGACCAGTGCCGTCGAGCTAGATACTGCGCTGCCAGTTTTGTCAGTTTGGCCCGCTTCCGATGGTTCACTGCCAGCAGCGCCCCGCCAAACGCTTTGGTTGCCCGACCCTTGACTTCAACAAAGACAACGACCCCACGGTCTTCCGCCACGAGATCCACTTCTCCGATGGAAGTCCGTACGTTGCGATCGAGAATCCGATAGCCCTTGGCACGTAGGAGTTGTTCTGCCAAGTGTTCACTGGCTTGACCGAACACATGCCGCTGGTCCGGGACAGCCATGCGCTTAGAGTTCAAAGAGCCTCTGGCTCTCCGGCGGAGCATACTCCATCTTCGTCGCGCTCATCACCACCCCCTGCACCGGGGAGAACGTACGACGATGAATGGGACAGGGGCCATGGCGGGCAAGTCGCTCTAAGTGCTCAGCCGTACCATATCCCTTATGGGACAGGAAGCCATATTCGGGAAATGTCTCATGATACTTGGCCATCAGGCGATCTCTTGTGACTTTTGCAATAATAGAAGCCGCCGCAATCGATACGGATAGGCAATCACCTTTGATGATAGGCCGTGTAGGTACGTGGAACTCAGGAATCGAAACGGCATCGATCAGCAAGTAATCCGGAGGGGGCGCCAGCTGGTCAACAGCTCGGCGCATGGCTAACCGCGTGGCTTCGAGGATATTGAGCTGGTCGATCTCTGCAACGTCCGCCGATCCGATTCCAACCCCCACAGCCCGCTCAAGAATCGCAGCATACACCTGCTCTCGATCCTTTGCAGACAGCTGTTTTGAATCATTGATCCCCAACAGTCGACATCGGCTTGGCAGGATGACTGCCGCAGCAACCACGGGACCAGCTAAGGGACCACGCCCTGCTTCATCAATCCCAGCGATACGTCGATAGCCACAAAGTCGGGCTACCCGTTCGAACTCTTGGGTGGGCCCCATCGAACACTCCCTCTCTGGCAATTATGCGATCATCTCGCATGATTGCACACATGTTCAGAGAAGTGATCTACGCCGTGACCGCTGCTTCTTCCGAGGCAGTGGGTTGTGTGGACGGTTTACTCCCTCCTCCCACAAACTCACGCTCTTCGACTTTTGCAAACTTTCCCTTCTTACCACGCAAGTAGTAGAGCTTTGCGCGTCGAACCTTCCCCTGTCGAACCACATCAATCTTGGCGACAATCGGAGAATGGACCGGAAAAATCCGCTCAACTCCGATTCCATACGAAAGCTTTCGGACCGTAAACATTTCTGTATTCAAGCTTCCCTTGCGGGCAATCACCGTTCCTTCATAGACCTGAATACGTTCTTTCTCGCCTTCCACGACTTTGACGTGGACCTTGACGGTATCCCCAATCTCAAAATGTGGGACCGACTTCTTCGTCAACGACCGCTGAATGCGTTCCAACTGATTCATACCCCTATCCCTCCTCCCGGCGTGATATCGGAACCGTCAATAGGCCTTCGCTCTTCAATTCATCCAATAACTGTCGATCTTCACTCGTAAACGACCGATCATGCAAAAGATCGGGACGTCTGAGGTACGTGCTGCGCAACGCTTGTTTTCGACGCCACAACCGAATCGCCTCATGATGGCCGGACAGCAAGACTTCGGGCACCCCGATTCCGCCGATCTCAGCCGGTTTCGTATACTGCGGATACTCCAGCAGCGATTCAGAGAAGGACTCTTCCAGCGTAGACCGTGGGTCTCCCAAGACACCAGGCACCAGGCGCGCTGCGGCATCGATCAACACAAGAGCCGGCAACTCGCCTCCGGTCAATATATAGTCCCCGACTGACACTTCTTCCGGAGTCAACGTCAGACGCACACGCTCATCCACTCCTTCATAATGCCCGCAAAGAATCACGATTCGGCGACGCTCACCAGCCAACTCTTGCGCATAGGGCTGCGTCAATCGGCGGCCCTGAGGAGTGGGAAACACGACCCGAATATCCTCACCATTCAACTGTGCGTCTCTCCGTACTGCGGCAACCGCCTGAAGAATCGGATCGGCCTTCATGACCATACCAGCCCCGCCTCCATAAGGTGTGTCATCTACCACCTTATGGCGATCCGACGCGAAGTCCCGCAAGTTGCGCACATTCACATGGAGCAGGCCCTTCTCTTGTCCGCGCTTCAGCATGCTGTGAGCCAAGACCGGCTCAACCATCCCCGGAAACAGTGTCAGCACTTCGAACCGCAACATGCTAGGCACCCAATCCATTGATCATCCGAACCGTCATCGTCCGAGCGGGAAGATCGACTGCCACAACTAGTTCTTTGGCTGCCGGAATCAAGAGTTCCTTCTCTGCTTGTCGAACAACCAATACCGGATTCCCCGGCAAATTCCAAATCTGTTCCAGTACACCGATTGACTGCCCTTCCTCAGTACGAACGGTCAGACCGATCAAATCGCATTCGTAATAGTGCCCATCTGGGAGCGCCGGCACTGCCCCACGAATCGTCTGTATGTATCCTCCCCGCCAGAGACTCGCTTCCTCCGGTGTGGTGAGGCCGCTCAGTCCAAGTATAAACCGGGTACCGGCCCGTCTCACATGCGTCACGCTCGTCTCAAGGGTCTGGCCATTCCTTCCCATGAGACTGACATGCTTCAACCCTTCAATTCGGCCAGGCACATCGGAGAGCGGTCGAACCTTGACCTCTCCTCGGACGCCGAATGCCCGCTCGATCTGTCCCACCGTCACGGTTTCTGGCTGATTCGTCATACCACGACGTTATGATTTGGCAGGCGCCTTTTTCTGTGCAGCTTTTTCAGCTTCAAACTGCTTCCAGACTCCAGCCCTGCGCAGCAATGTCCGCACAGTCACTGTGGGTTGTGCGCCATGGTGAAGCCACCTGAGCACACGTTCCTGTTTGAGCTCCGGGATGCCGGCCTCTTTTAATGGGTCAAAGATCCCGAGGATCTCAAGGAAGCGTCCGTCGCGGGCTTTCCGCGAATCCGCCGCCACCACTCGATACATCGGTCGTTTGTGTCGTCCCGTTCGAGCTAGTCTCAAATGTACAGCCACAACTGTCCTCCTTCTCCCGCTATGTGAAGACCACCTACCGAGACCGTAAGAGCTGGGCGAGCTGTCGACGCCCCCCCGCACCGGTCATCGCTTTTGCCAACTTCTTTGCGGACAAGAATTGCTTGATGAGACGATTCACGTCCTGCACCGTCGTCCCGCTCCCGCGGGCAATCCGCTTTTTTCGACTCCCATTGATGATCGTATGATCGCGGCGTTCCCGCGCGGTCATCGAATCGATCACGGCAACGACCCGACCGATCTCCCGCTCCGGCTTATCGCCCTCGATGGCTTGCTTTAGCTTTTGGCCGCCCGGAAGCATACCCAAAATTTGCTCGAACGAACCCATACGGCTCACCTGTCCCAACTGGGTCCGAAAATCTTCCAACGTGAACGTGTTGCTGGTGAGCCGCTTCTGCGCTTCTTCGGCTTGCTCACGCGTGATACTCTCTTGCGCTTTTTCAATGAGCGACAGCACATCGCCCATTCCCAGTATACGGGAGGCCATCCGGTCTGGATGAAACGGTTCAAGCGCATCCAACTTTTCACCGACGCCCAGAAACTTGATGGGCTTCCCGGTTGCAGCTCGAATGGAGAGAACCGCTCCACCGCGCGCGTCACCCTCTACCTTCGTCAAAATGACGCCGGTGAGTCCCACTTTTTGATCGAACTGACTGGCCATCGTGACGGCATCCTGACCGGTCATCGCATCAGCGACCAGGAGCACTTCATGAGGCGACACTGCGGCTTTGACGGCGATCAGTTCCCCCATCAACTCATCGTCGATATGCAGGCGACCGCCGGTGTCCAGAATAATGAGATCGAAGCCCTGTTCGTCTCCTCGCTCGACTCCTGCACGACAAATACGCACGACGTCCGCTTGGGAAGCCTGGGCATCATCCATCCGATGAACCTCCACGCCAAGGTCCCGACTCAGGGCGCTCAACTGCTCGCCGGCCGCGGGTCGACGGGGGTCGGCCGCAACGAGAAGCACGCGCTTCCCTTGACTCTTGAACAAACGGGCAAGCTTGCCACTTGCCGTCGTCTTCCCGGCACCCTGCAGGCCGACCATCATCATGATCGTCGGCGGCCTGGAACTTAGGGCAATCCCTGCCCGCTCATGCCCCATCATCGCACGCAGTTCATCCCAGACCACTTTAACGACCTGGTGCCCAGGAGTCAGGCTCTGCACCACTTCCTGTCCAATGGCTTTTTCACGGACCCGATCAATAAACTCTTTGACAATTTTGAAGTTGACGTCCGCTTCGAGCAGCGCAAACCGCACCTCTTTTAGCGCGTCGGTAATGTTTTGCTCCGTGAGCACACCCGGCCCCCGAAGCTTCCGAAAGATCTTCTCAAACTTCTCGCTCAGCGCATCGAGCATAACGTCAGACCGCCACAAAGAAAGAGGCCATCGAGGCCTTACACCAGACCTTCGATCGCCTCGAAAATCCTAGAAAAAGAGCATCGGGGAGTGTACTAGGACCAATAAAGGCAAGTCAAGGTCATCACAGGTCAGTCGTTTTATTGACATGCCGTAACCCTTCGGATATGGTGCGTTTTAAGCCCGACGAACCTGTATAGACACATCCGCAAGGAGGATAAGCGGCCGCGTGCGAAAATCGCCCTGGGTACTTCTCATGTTTGTGCTGATCGGCGGCCTGCTTGGTGGAATCCTTGGAGAGATTCTCCACGTCATGGCACCCCAAGGGACTATCCAGAGCATCTTCTCGACTCATTTCACGCCTGGTATTAACCCACCCCTCACCATCGACCTGGTCTTATTCACGCTCGTACTTGGATTCAGCATTAAGATCAACATCTTGAGCATCATTGGGATGTTTATCGGCATCTACCTCTACAAACACGTTTAACAGGTTGCGGGAAGACTCCCTTTGACTCCTGTGTCGCCACAGGTCTCGAGATGCGAGACGATATCAATGCATCACGCAGGATGCTCAAAAAGGCACGTCCAGCAAGGCCGCAGCGAGTGAAGAGGCGAGGCGTACGCTTCGGTACGTTGAGCCTCTGAGCGATGCGAGAACGCCGCTGGCGGACTTTTTCAGCATCCTGTTAAGAGTTCGCATCCAAAGCCTGAAGCCGCAACGATCGAATCTGATTGCGCAATTCAGCGGCCCGTTCGAAGGCCAGCTCTTTGGCGGCAGCTTTCATTTCCGCCTCCAACCGCTCGATCAGTTGATCCATAGATACAGCCCCCCCGTACGACTCCAGCGATTCGGCTGCGAGATCCAGCTGTACGTAATCCTTGTCGGCCACCGCATACTCGAGGGAAGGAATATCCTTGGTAATCCCAACTGGGATAATGCCATGCACTCGGTTATACTCAGCCTGGATCCCCCGGCGACGGTTTGTTTCTTCAATCGCCTGCTTCATCGAAGCAGTCACGAAATCTCCATAAAAAATCACCCGCCCTTCGAGATTGCGCGCGGCTCGACCGGCCGTTTGGATCAACGAGCGGTACGACCGAAGATAGCCTTCCTTATCGGCGTCTAGAATGGCCACAAGGCTCACTTCAGGGAGGTCGAGCCCTTCGCGCAACAAGTTGATCCCGACCAGCACATCAAAGATCCCGCGTCGGAGATCGCGGACAATTTCAGCTCGTTCCAGCGTCTTAATATCGGAGTGTAAATAGCGCACTTTGATCCCTAGGTCGTGATAATACTCAGTCAAATCTTCCGCCATCCGCTTCGTGAGCGTCGTGACCAACACCCTGCCACCCTTGGCAACTTCCGAACGAACCTGACCCAATAGATGGTCCACCTGTCCCTTGGCCGGGACCACATCGATCAGCGGATCCATAAGTCCGGTCGGGCGAACAATCTGTTCAATGACGTCAGAACCAGCATGCGTCAGCTCATAAGTACCGGGCGTGGCGGACACATACACCACTTGATTGAGACAGCTTTCGAATTCGGCAAACTTCAGGGGACGGTTGTCGACTGCCGACGGAAGTCTGAATCCGTACTCCACCAGCGTCCGTTTCCTGGAAGAGTCACCCTCGTACATGCCCCCGACCTGGGGCACGGTCGCGTGCGATTCATCGACGATCAACAGAAAATCTTTCGGAAAATAATCGAGCAACGTGGGAGGCGCCTCGCCGGACATCCGCCCGCTGAGATGGCGTGAGTAATTCTCAATCCCATGGCAATAGCCCATGGCTCGGATCATTTCGAGATCAAATTTGGTGCGCTGCTGGATTCGTTGGGCCTCCATCAGTCGTCCTGCTTTCCTGAAATACCCCACTCGTTCATCGAGTTCCTCCTCGATGCCGGTAATCGCCCGCTCATAGCGATCAGGAGCAATGAGGTAGTGGGTATTCGGGTAGATAGCGATCTTGGGAAGCTTGCCTAACGATTTCCCGGTGAGGGGATCGATTTCGTGGATGGCATCGACGACATCTCCAAACAGCTCGATACGCACCGACTTCGCCTCTGACGACGCAGGAAAAATTTCGATAACATCCCCACGCGCGCGAAAGGTTCCACGATGAAAATCGACATCGTTGCGCTCATACTGAATCTCGACAAGCTTCGCCAAAATCTTCTCGCGCCTCGTTTCCGTGCCTTCTTCGAGGTACACCAACATGTCGTGGTAGACCTCCGGCGACCCTAGCCCATAGATACAGGACACCGACGACACAATCAGGACGTCATTGCGCTGTAACAACGCCGTCGTGGCGGAATGGCGCATCTGATCGATGGCGTCATTGATCGACGCATCCTTCGCGATATAGGTATCGCTTTGAGGAATGTATGCCTCTGGCTGATAGTAGTCGTAATAGCTGACGAAATACTCGACGGCGTTGTGCGGGAAGAACTGCTTGAATTCTTGATAGAGTTGTCCAGCCAGAGTCTTATTGTGGACCAACACCAGCGTCGGCTTTTGAACATGTTCGATGAGATTCGCCATCGTAAACGTCTTGCCGGAACCGGTCACTCCGAGCAAGACCTGATGCTGTTTCTCAGATTGCACCCCAGCGGTCAGTCTGGCGATGGCCTGTGGCTGATCTCCACAGGGTTTGAACGGAGCTTCAAGCTTAAAGGGCGGCACACCAACCTCACTGGAATATCGAGTGGCATATCTCTTATTGTGACAGGTGATACTGCGGCTCAACAAAAAAGGGCTGCAAAAAAGGGCTGCCGGAAGTTCCGGCAGCCCTTTGTCTCACACACGACAGATTCGCGGTTAGCCGCGATCGCCTCCAAATCCTCCTCGCCCTCCTCCGCCGGAACGGGGCTCCTGAGGACGAGCTTCATTCACCGTTAAGGTGCGACCGCCGAACTGTGTGCCGTTCAACGCGGTAATCGCTGCCTGCGCTTCATCATCGGACGACATCTCGACGAATCCAAACCCTCGAGACTGCCCGGTAAACTTGTCCGTGATGATCCGCACCGAGGCCACAGTCCCATGCGCCGCAAACAAGTCGCTCAGTTCTTGCTCAGTTGTTGAATAGGGCAATCCACCGACATAGATCTTAGCACCCATCAGACTCCTCCTTCATTTGACACAATGATGTTGTCTTGGACTCGAGAAAACAACGAGGAAGGGATGGGCCGAAGACGTCAACACAACGGCGACTTAGCTCTGTCTTCCGATCAGATTCCCGGGCTGGGCCAAAACAACATTCGTCCAGGCCTTGTCACTCTCAGCGCCGGTCTTGCCAGGCCTTTCGCAAATCGGCAGCGCATGCTACTCCAGACCGCCAAAAAAGGCAAGCTTGCAACGGATCCCCTAATCCGGACGTAAGGTCGTTGGCAGACTCCTCAGGCGCAACATACGGGCTCAGATCACGATGGCCAGGCGGGGAACAGCTGCGCCTGGCGGGCCACCACCACAGCGGGGCATCCTGACGCG
>JAOUMR010000005.1 GCA_029881435.1 Nitrospira sp. | reverse complement strand
CGGCTAGTTATCTGCAATCGGATTCCGGCCGGTCCGTACTCGAGCAGCTTTGATGGCCAGCATCCCACGAACGATACGGCGAGCCTCGTGGACAATTTTCCCGGGCAAGGGGTCATGAGGTGTGGGATCCTCCTCCTGTTGGAGATCAGAATCACCGTCGTTGCACCGTGCGTTGGCAGGCGTGTCAGTCGTATTGGTGTGACTGGAAGAGAGTTGCTGCTGGATCTCCTCAATGAGTGGAATGGAAGGCTCAGGAAAGGCGGTTTCTCTATGAGGTCCCTCATCCATGAGGTGAACTGAGGTTTCCTGATCGGTGGATCGAGACATCCACATGAGGCCCAGTTTCTGGCGAAGGAACTCGGCGACCCAGGCGTGATCGATAGGGTCCATGTCATGGGCTTCAATCGCAAATTCATGATTGTTCACCCAGAGCACAGTCGCCCGTTGGATACGAAGCGGGGTGGACCGTTCGGGGATGGACACCTGTAGCGTCAACTGCATACCGGGTGCGACCGGCATCGACCCTGCCAGCCGCCAGCCGAGAGAGGTCAGATCTAAGACGGTCCCCTCTGAGAGAAGCTCATCATTGCTATAGAGCACGGGCCACTTGACTGGAAACCGACTGTAGCGGCGCACTGGATTTAGCCTGTTCGTCATGGGTGCTCCTTTCGCTTGGATCCGTCTTGCTCATAGACCAAGCGTAGCAGCGACAGTAACCGAACGCATTCCCCGAAATATCTGCTACGAAAGAGGGGGTCCCATTCTAGACTCAGAGCCTGGTTGCAGTGGCTTTCAGGTGGAATAGAGCATCGTCCACCGGATTCACAAAAAATGGCCAAGGTGGTATTGTTCGGACTGCCTCGTCAAAAGTGAATTCCGAGGGGGCAGACCGTAAACGCTTATGGTATCTTGGTCCCATCGACCGGGAGCAAGACCAGGCTGTGAAAGAAGAGACGAGGACATGAAGCTCACACGATCGGCTGTCGAACGATTGAGGGCGTTAATCGTCGAGCATCCGGATGATCCCATCGTGAGGGTGCAGGTCAAGGATGTCGACGACCAACGGCTGGCCTTCAGCATCACGCTGGAAGATCGAGTTCAACCAGACGATCAGGCACGGACGATCGACGGGCTAACGGTGGCCATCCCCACGGCTAGCGCCGCGCGCATGGACGGCATCACGATGGATTATCAGGATCCGGGAGGATTCCAATTCCACCACACCACCCACCAGGATGGACCTCCACTCGATCTCATCAGCTTGAACTGAACCGCACTGTTCTCTCGATACACATTGCGCCGTCCTTCGACTCTCTCCTAGAATACTGTGCTTCAACAGTTGCCAGCCGGTCACATGTTCGAGATCATGAACCATGCCGTCCAAAAACGACAAAGCCGAAGCGGCTCGCGCCAACACCCGCCGGATTATCGAGCAAGCGCCAAAAGTCTTGGCGGGGTTGTTTGCCATTAGTGGTGTGGCATATCTTGCGGGGTCGATTTATACGAAATCCTATTTTGCGGAGTTTGGAGCCTCATGGATCTTGGATGAAGTCCCGACGGCGATCTACTTTAGCCAAAGTTGGATTCCGCTACTTTTGATTCTCTTCTTTGGCTACCTGACGACGACGAACCTCGCACTGATCGGGAGCCAAAGCAATCTCACTGAGACCAAACGGTTCAAGGTGTCAGTTGCGGTGGTTCGGTATGGCCCATGGCTCCTGGTTGGGCTCCTCATCATGATCCCGCTGCTCAGTAGGTTGGGCTCGGTAATCCCTACCATTGTCCTGTCGGTCGCTGCGATAGCCCTTCTTCTACTATTATTTGCCTCGGCACTTGAAATTCTGATCGTGCGGTTCACCAAGGCAGACCGGCCCATTGATCTGTCGATGACATATCTTGCTCTCAGCGTGATTGTCGTAGGTTTGTATGTCGTGCCGGTGCAGCTCGGCATGAACTGGGCACGAGTCGATAAACAACCAACATCCAATCTATTCAAAATGTACCTCCGAGATGATGAACTCAGGGAATACAAGCTTCTGTTCACAGCTGGTGAGAAGCTCTATGTCTTTCCGAGTAAGTACGAAGGGAGATATCCTCCAGTCGTAGCCACGGTGGCTTCCAAAGTGACGTTCATCCCCCCCGAGAGTAAATCTGACTAACGTTTCGTGGAGGAGGGACCTATCTCACCCTCCATCATGTTTCCGTCGTCAGATGTCTCCGAGGCTGTTCTGCATGGGTTTGGACTTTCCGCATCTCATTCCAATCGTGAGCGGCGGTGGTCCCTTCTTTGCACCCTCGCTATTTCACTGCAGCACATGGGCGTAAACTGATGCATAATGCGCCAGTCGCTCTGGTGTACCGTAGCAATTTGGGACAGGTGAACCCGTTCTCGCTTCCTTATTTGGAGCATAAAATGACCGAAGATTGGGGTGCCATTCTCGTCGTCGATGACGATGCCGATATGCGTGAACTTGCCCACGACATGCTGAAAGATCGTGGGCACCAAGTCACCACGGCCGGAAGTGGTCAGGAAGCACTGAAACGGCTGGCCGAGGAGGACTATGCAGCCGTCCTTACCGATCTTCGAATGAAAGGGATGGAGGGGTTGGAATTATTGACCCAAATCAAGCGGACGTATCCCGACATCAACGTCATCCTCATGACGGCATTCGGGTCGGTAGAAACGGCTGTTGAAGCGATGAAACATGGAGCAAGTGATTACCTCACCAAGCCGGTGAAGAAGGATGAGTTGGTTCGGGTCATCGAGCGGGTCGTTCGAGAGGCATCTCTACGACGGGAAGTGAGTCGACTCAGGAAAGAGGTACATAAGGAATACAGTTTCCATCACATCTTGGGCAAGAGTAAGCCGATTCAGGCGGTCTTTGATCTGATTCGTCGAGTCGCCGATAGCCCGACCAACGTCCTGATCACGGGAGAGAGTGGAACCGGGAAGGAATTGGTGGCGAAAGCCATTCACTACAATAGCGATCGGAAAGACGCCCCCTTTATCCCTGTGAACTGCGCGGCCATTCCGGAACAGCTGTTGGAGAGCGAACTATTCGGTCATATGAGAGGCGCCTTTACCGATGCCAAGCTGGACAAGCGAGGATTATTCGAAGAGGCGCAGAAAGGCACGTTGTTTCTCGATGAGATCAGTGAGCTGCCGCTCATGCTCCAGGCCAAGATTCTGCGCGCGATCCAAGAAAAAGAAATCAGGCGGGTGGGAGCCACCAAACCGATCTCGGTCGATGTGCGCATCATTGCCGCCACCAACTTGAATCTCAGCGAGGAAGTGAAGAACAAACGATTCCGGGAGGATCTCTATTATCGGCTCAATGTCATTGAATTGAAGCTACCACCGCTCCGGGAGCGCCGAGAGGACATCCCGCTCTTGGTGGAGGCCTTTCTGAAAAAGTGCGGCGAGGTGCGCGGGAAAGAGGTCAAGGGCGTGACCGAGGCGGCCTTGGCGATGTTAATGGACTATGCCTGGCCCGGCAACGTACGGGAATTGGAGAACGTCATCGAACGGGCGGTGACGCTCAGTCGAGGTGAGAAGATTTCTCCGGATGATCTCCCTCCAGCGGTGCAAGGAGCTCGTGGTGACCGTCGTGTTTTGGACGAAGCGGCCGAGAAGGCGCTCCCTTTAGATGAATTAGAAAAGGAATACATCAAGAAGATCCTCGAAAAGTCCGGCGGCAATAAGTACCAAGCCGCTCACGCCCTTGGCATCGACAGAAAGACCTTGTATCGTAAGCTCGCCGAAATCGAAGGGAAGTCTCATCCAGAGGAATGACAACCTCTTTCTGATCATCAGATCAGGATTGGCTCGGACCAATCTTGACATAGGCCGGGATGGATCACGTGAAGCTCGTGGACAGGTATGTTATGCGTGCTGTGCCGTGGATGATCCCCTTTCTCACGATCGGAATTCTTGTCATCGACCTCCTCGCTCCGGTCGGAATTGCCGTGTCGATTCTGTATGTCATTCCGATACTACTGACACTATTCTCACCCCGCGTGCGCGACCCGCTCTATTTCTCAGCGGCAGCCACTGTGCTGACCTGGATCGACCTTCTGGTCAAACCGGTCGGTGTCCCGATTCCCTACGCGGTATCCAACCGCGCATTGGGTACGACGCTCATCTGGGGCATTGCCATAGGATTGATCCAGTATAAACGGACTCAGCAGGAGCTGAAGTCCGCGCGTGTCGAGCAAGCCCAAGCCGAAGGCCTCATGATGGCGGCGCAAGAAGCACGCTACTATGCGGATAGGGACGCCGTGCGTGCCGCAGTCGGCCGCAGTGAGGCTGAGGAGCAACTCCTGATCAGCCGGCTCAGGCTGGAAAGCATCATTGAATCCGCGATGGATGCGATCATCACCGTGGACGAGGAGCAAAGAGCGGTGTTGTTTAACCGCGCGGCTGAGCAGATGTTCGGCTGTTCCACTCGAGAGGCCATCGGGCAACCGCTTGATCGCTTCTTGCCGGCACGTTTCCGGGAAGCCCACCATCACCATGTTCAGGGATTCGGGGAATCCAGTTTGACGAGCCGAAAGATGGGTAAATTGGGAACGGTGATGGGGCTCCGCTCGAACGGAGAGGAGTTTCCGATCGAAGCCGCCATCTCGCATATCGTCGTGGAGAGGAAGAAATTCTATACCGTCATTCTCCGGGACATCACCGAACGTAAACAGGCGGAAGAGACCATCCGCGAAGGTGAGCGGCAACTTGCCACGTTGATCGGCAATCTTCCGGGCTTCGTGTATCGTTGCAATAATGATCGCGACCGGACATTCGAGTATGTCAGTGAGGGGGTATCCGATTTGACAGGGTATACCGTCGATGAATATCTCGCTCAACGCAGCATCTCATACGGCGAGAAGATGCGTCCTGATGACCGAGAGCACGTGTGGCAGGAAGTTCAAACCGCCTTGGAGCAACATCGTCCCTTCGAGATGACCTACCGCGTCCTAACTAAATCAGGCGAGGTCAAGTGGGTTTGGGAGCGGGGGGAGGGGATTTACAGATTGGACGGCTCGCTCAACTACCTAGAAGGATTCGTCACCGACGTGACCGAACGCAAGCGAGCCGAACAGTTGCTCCGACAGAGCGAAGAAAGTTACAGACGCCTCATCGCGTTCTCACCCTACGCAATCCTTGTAAACAGAGGCGACCGGATTGTGTTTGCGAACGACCAGGCCATCAAGCTGTTCGGAGGGGTGAAGGCGGATGAAATTCTGGGGACGCCGCTGTTGGACCTTATTCATCCGGATTGTCATGCCGTCGTTCGTCAGCGGATCCATGAGTTGTTAGAGGGCAGGCAAGTTGTTCCCGTCACGGAGGAACAAATTGTCAGGCTCGATGGGAGGTCGCTCGACGTCGAGATGAGTGCGACTCGGTTCACTGATGAAGAGGGGCCGGCCATCTTGGCCATGCTCCGGGATGTCAGCGAATGGAAGCGGCTGCAGGAACAATTGCGCAAGACCGAGCGGATTGCGGAGCTTGGGACGTTGGCATCCGGTATGGCGCACGAAATCGGGACGCCGATGAATGTCATTCTTGGCCGAGCCGAATATCTGATGGATCGAGTGACGGAGGAGCCGATCAAAAAGGGGCTCCAGACCATCGTCACACAGGTGGAGCGGATTACGAAGGTTATGAATCAGCTACTATCGTTTGCACGGCGCAAAGCGCCCGAACGACGTCCTCTGAACATCCGGACAGTGATAGAGGACGGTATGGAGATGTTTGAGGAACGTCTCGCGCAAAGCCTGATCAAGGTCGAATTGATTCTGGCCGATCATTGTCCCTTGGTGCTGGCCGATCCCGATCAGATGAGTCAAATCTTCATCAACCTCGTCATGAATGCCGTGCATGCCATGCCGGACGGCGGCACGTTGCGAGTCGCGCTGATGGCGGAGAAACAGATGGTCAAACTCACGGTCGCTGATACGGGCTGTGGAATTCCCAGGGCTATGGTTACGAAGATCTTCGAGCCCTTCTTTACGACAAAAGAGTTCGGCAAGGGGACCGGATTGGGATTAACCGTGGTCAAGGGCATCATCGAAGAGCATCAGGGCTCCATCGCCGTTGAGAGCGAAGAAGGGAAGGGGACGACGTTTAAAGTGCTTTTGCCGCTTGCGTCAACCAGTTGACAGCAGAACGAACTGACAATGGGACCTGTCAGCCGGGGACCTTCAGCGACATGGCGGGGGTCCAAAAGCTGTTGCATCCTGCAACAGCAGATATGCCCGTGGATGTGGACTTTCTCGCCACTCGATTCCTGCTCATCCCGATTCTGCCTCAATTCTCAGGGCATTTGATCACTGTCACCGACTTCTTGGGGCACGCACCTTGCCTCGTAGTTTCTCTGACATCTTAGGAATGACCAGAGGCGAGGAGGATTATGACCCTGCCCGAACGAAAGGCGGCCGTTCTACTGATTGTCGAAGATGATCGGGACATGCGCAGTCTGCTCTGTGATGAATTTTGGGGAACGGGGTATCAGCTTCGCGAGGCAAGGGATGGAGACGAAGCCTTTCTGTCTGTGCTGCAATCCGTACCGGACCTGATCCTCACCGATCTGCGAATGCCGGCAGGTGGAGATGATTACGTCAGCCGCTTACGAACTGTGGCTCCCCACTGTCCCATTGTCGTGATCACAGGATTTGGTGATGCGACCTTGAAAGCCCGAGTGTTAAAAGCAGGAGCAAACGCCTACTTTGACAAGCCCATCCGTATTGCCGACCTCAAGAAATGTGTGCAACAATTGTTGGACTCTGGAACGAGAGCTGATGGCTGATGGGTCAGTCCGTTTGTCAGCTCACGGCGTATCACTCCCAGAACCAATGCTTCCGTGTGACACGAGATAGCCTTGTCTGACTCAGACATCCAGCACGGGTCCGCGCCGACAGATCCCATCATTACTGCTCGCATTGAAGCCATTAAACAACTCGCTCGTGGATTGTCCAACCGAGTGGCGGTTATGGATCGTGCCTTCAATATCGTGTACGCCAACGAGGCGGCATGGATCACCTGCCAGACTGAACCAACTCCTCGGCGTCACGCCAAGTGCTATGAAGCGTTTGCGCACCGCACGGACCCGTGCGGCACCTGTCCGGCGATTAAAGTGTTCGAGGTGCCTGAGGTGCAGTGTGTGTCTTGTTCAGGAGGGGGTGACGGCACCGCCTGCGGGATGCAGCAGGCATTTCCGTTAACCGATCAGCAGGGTGCAGTAGCATCGATGCTGGTACTCTTCGAATCGGCATCGAAAACGACGCACAGCACTCCGCCCAATGATATCTCGATTTTGCCTATCACGGCTCGACTCGGCAATCTCATCGGCCAGAGCCAGATCATGCAACAACTCTTTGACATGACCCGGTTGGTCGCTGACAGCTCGGCCACGGTTCTCATTCAGGGTGAAAGCGGAACCGGAAAAGAACTCCTGGCGAGAACGATCCATGCGCTCAGTCAGAGGAATCAACAGCCGTTCGTCGTGGTCGATTGTGGCGCACTTCCTGAAACTCTTCTGGAAAGTGAACTCTTCGGTCACGTGAGAGGAGCATTCACTGGAGCGGTGGCAAACAGACGAGGCTTGTTCGAAGCAGCCAACGGGGGGACGATTTTCCTCGACGAAATTGCCGATACGACGCCGACCTTTCAGGCGAAGCTTCTGCGGGTGTTACAGGAAGGCGAGATCAAACCGGTCGGTGGCACGCGATCGATGAAGATCCATGCACGGGTCATCTCTGCATCGAACAAAGATTTGGCTGAACTGGTGAAAGGGAAGATGTTCCGACAGGACCTGTACTATCGGCTTGCGGTGTTGCCGCTGTATTTGCCGGCGCTCCGGGAACGCCGAGACGACATCCCCTTGCTGGCACAGCACTTTGTCGCAGATTCCTGTGCTCGACATCGTCAGGTGGTGCGGAACATCGATGAGGCGACAATGCAGGCCTTGAGCGGGGCTCCATGGCCTGGCAACGTCCGTGAGTTGCAGCACTACATCGAGCGAGCCGTGGTGACGACCACAGGTCCATCGCTTGTGTGTGCTGATCTTGCCGCACTGGATGAGGTTGCTGACGACGAGAGTCTACGATCGGCGTCGCGCGGGGCTGTTGCCCAGGCGGAACGTACCCGGATTGTTGATGCGTTGAAGAAGACCGCGGGAAATCGATTGAAAGCTGCCAAGTTGCTCAAGATCAGTCGAGCAAGTCTCTACAACAAGCTTCGTGCGTACGCCATCGAGTAGAGATTCCATTTTGTGGAACAACGAGCTGTTTTAGATACGCTCAAGGGTGGCGATAGACGCTCCATTGGCCGCTCCAATCAGGTGGTGAAGATCGTACGCCGCCGCCCTGCACTGTTTCCCGCCCTCATAGATGGCATGTACCACGAGGATGAACTCGTCCGCATGCGTGCCGCCGATGCAGTAGAAAAACTCACCGTGACGAATCCGGAGTGGCTCCGACCCTTCAAGCGGCGGCTCATCGGCTTGGCAGCATGCGCAGAACAACAGGAACTGCGGTGGCACCTGGCCCAAATGCTTCCGCGATTGGAGTTGTCACGGAGAGACCGTATGGTCGTCGCGGCAATTTTTCGAGGCTATCTTCAAGACCAAAGTCGAATCGTAAAGACCTTCGCGATGCAGAGCTTGGCCGACTTGGCTATGCAGGATCCACGGTTAAGGAATTCAATCCGGCCGCTCATCTCATCTCTCACGAAAACAGGTAGCCCCTCCATGAAAAGTCGAGGGCGGAAGCTAATGCTCCAACTCGCCGCTTCAACGTCGCCTCGTCATGCCCCAGTTTCTCGATAGAGACCGTCCAAGGATACAGCGCCGGGATCCGACTTGGCGAATGAGGCCGGACGATTTTTCTCACCGGATCGACTATGATGAGGTCGCATGTACTCAACTCTCGTGATTCTCCACATCCTTGCCGCCGTAACCTGGGTCGGGGGAATGGTGTTTCTCTCCCTCGTGTTGGCCCCCTTGGTCAGGGGGCGGAAAGCTGCGCCGGAGTTCATGGCGCTGTTTCGCTCGGCGGCACTTCGGTTTCGCCCCATCGTCTGGGTCGCCATGGCGATACTCGTGGCCACCGGCCCGATGTTGTTGTCAGGTCGCGGCATGCGTGTGATGGACCCAGCCTCCTGGTCGGGGATCGTGACGGTCAAGCTGACGTTGGTGGCTCTCTTACTGTTCCTGACCTTGCTGCATGATCTCGTCCTTGGTCCAAGGGTCAGTCACGTCAGTGCCATACCCGAATCTCAACGCACGACTGGTGAGCAGATTGTATTCAAAACCGCGCGGTGGTTACCGCGACTCTCTCTTCTGATTGCCCTGGCCGTGGTGGTTGCTGCAGCAATTCTGGCACGGTCGTAGATGCACACCTGTCGAGCCACCGATCCGTAGACGCCCAGCCCACTCCTCTCGCCCGGCATCTTCAACACAAAGCCTTTTGAAGACACTTAGCCACAATGAGTGAATCAGAGGCGCTTGTAGATGATGTGATCCGCCGGCAACCAGAACCTACGGAGTCTTTGCGCAACGAAATCCGTAGCCGAGGTGCCTACGAGACGGTTCGGCATTGTAACGGAAGGACGATCCCAGAAACTCCTGAATATAGAGCCAGTTTCCGCCCCGCACTACTTTAGACTTACCCGTTGTCGGTCCTTGAGGATTCTTCGTTGGGCTCTTCCTGTAATAGTCATGGTCATACCAGTCGTTGACCCATTCCCAGGCATTGCCGGCCATGTCATAGATACCGTAGGGGCTCTTGCCCATTTCGAACATCCCCACCGGAACCAACGCCATATGGTTCGCCCATTCCTTCTTGCCGAAATTCGCGTGGAGTCTGGTGGGGGCCTCGTTGCCCCAGGGGTAGAGGCGGCCATCCGTCCCCCGCGCCGCCTTTTCCCACTCGGCTTCGGTCGGCAGACGCTTGCCGGCCCATTTGCAGTACGTGGCTGCATCCGACCAGCTGACGTTCACGACCGGACGTTTCTGATGGCGGGGTTGGTTCATGATCTCCCATTCCGGCGGTGCCTCCGTGCCCGTCGCCTCCAGATACTTGGCATACTGCCCCACCGTCACGTGGTACTTGTCCATATAGAAAGCGTCAAGGTAGACGTGATGCACAGGCTTTTCGTCAGCTTTCAGCGTACTCCCCATCGTGAATTCCCCTGCCGGCACCAGCGCCATCGGTACGTCGCGGGGATCGGTCTGGAACGCCTCTCCTGCTGATCCATCTGGTTTCAGACTATCCGGCGAGCTAGTCGAACGTCGCCCAGGGAATTTCGCTTGTAACTGTTGATAGACGGCCTGTTGCTCATTATTGAGGCCCAGCTCATTAGCGCCGTCCAGGGCCTCCTCCGCCTGCTTCATCTGGTCTGGCTGAGCCTGCCCACCGGCAATCAGACTCTTCGCTTTCTCCAGCAAGCGCCACGCTGTCACTTCCTCCAGCGACTGCCACACCTTCATTTTGCTTAACCGTGCTTCCCTCGTCCCCCTGATCCTGGATTTCGCATCCAGATGTAACGCGGTCTCGTAATGTTCTTCCGCGCAGTCCCAGGCTGCTAATCCTCGACAGGCCTCAGCCAGGTTGAAATGAGCCTGCACATTAGACGAATTCTTGATGAGCCCTGCCTCCAACGTCGCGCGCGCTTCGGCATATTGTTTGTGCTTTAAAAGACTCTCTCCTTTGGCGAAGTCCTGCTTGCCAGCGTCGGCTGCCAGCGCCGCCACGGAGTTTGCGGTCATGTTCAAGCATATGACAAAACCCAGCACTCCAAGTGACCGCCTCATACGCACTTCCTTCCCACTTGTGACTGCCCTATGGCAGTGCGTCTCGCCTCCAGGTACAGAGCATCGGGCATCGTGAATACAGCCTTCATGGCCGAGAACATAACATAACGCGGCCTCATCATAAAGACGCGAAGCGCCTGACGGAATATTGGGGCGATTGATGATTCGACCCCCTGTACGGGTTTCCGGCAAGTTGCGGAAGATCTACATCGCAACGATTTCGAAGTTCAACTTCTTTGATCACCAACACCTAGTGTTGCGTCCCAGAAATGCGTTCATGGTGAGCTTGTCGAATCATGAACGGAACTGCCTGAAATCACACGCCCTTCGACATGCTCAGGGCGAACGGATTATGAGAAGAACGTGAGGCGAGTATTAGAACGCTACCTCCGTGGTCTGTTGCCTTCTGCGCCAGAGACCTTGTGTTCCCTGTGGCAAAGGGCAACGTGTCGCGAACGATATTCTTGTTGCTTCAGTCAAACCGTTGAATTTCTTACACGAACTCTTAATCTGTCTCATTCGGCTTCTTCCTTGCACCTAGACCACACACATCGGGCGCTCGAGTCGTGGCTGAGTACGGCTAAGTTCCAGAAGGAATGAAATGAAACGGAAAGTGTGCTTCCCTGCCATCCTCCTGTGGGTTATCACGTTAACCATGGTTGGGTGGTTTTTCGTGAAGGGATGGACGACGAAAGGAAGCGACGGTCGCACCGAAATACTCTTGGCGGTCGCTGAACGCGATCAGATCTTGGCGGAAATGCGGCAGCTCTTGAAAGCGGTGGACGGCGTCGTCAGGGAACTGGGAGAGCCGAAGCCTGATCTGAAGCTGATGGAAGCAGCGGCCAGAGCGGTCGGGATGCACATGGCTGCGGATACAGAACCCGCCATCATGGCCAAGCTGCCGCTGCCGTTTAAGCAGATGGGCATGTCGATCCACAAAGACATGGATTCCTTGGCCGATGCGATCACACAACACGAGACGCCGCAACAACTGTTGAAGCGCTTATCAAGCATGACCGCCCGTTGCACGGCTTGTCATGACATGTACAGATTCAGCGCGAACTGATAGCCCCAATGCTCAGCAACCAGCAATAGAAGGACAGAAAGAACTTCGGATCACGCGCGAATCCATTTTCGACATGGCGACTCCCACCCAATGAGTGCTCCTGTCATGGCCGGATGGCACAAGCTCCGAAAGGCGGGAAGTCCGCCACAGCCGAGAGCAATGTCGCTCCAGCTAATTGCACAGGGAGGTGCCAGATGAAGTCCAGAATGATGCTTTCCATCGCAGTGGCAACAGTTATGCTGTTGCCGGTTGGTATCGTGGCCATCGCGTCGGCACAAGATCGCGACCGCGATCAGCTGAAGACGGACCAGCTACTCCAGGACAAGGACAAACTCCAGACCAAAGACCGGCTGAAAGACAAGGATCAGCTGAAAGACAAAGACCAACTGAAAGAGCAGGAGCGGACGCGAGAGCGTGAACGGGCCAGGGAGCACATGCAGACAGAGCGCCCTGAAAAGCCGCAGCATGAGAGAATGGAACGTGGCGAGCGGGGAGGAGGCGGGGGTGGCCGCTAGGAAGGAGTTCTGAGAACTGGGAAGCGAGGGCTGAGTGAAAGCCTACGATCAGGACTCAGCACGTGTTAGTAGGACTGGAGGTGAACGATGGCACGAGTGGCGATCATCAGCGCATTGATCGGTGGTTTGCACGCCGCCCATGAAGCACGGGCATTGTTGGACAAACAGCACAATGCAATAGGCATCACCAAGCGGGATATAGAGCGGCCAATGTGACGGCCTCTTCGCTCTGAATCCTTTGCTCCACTGCTGCCTCACATAGGCAAGAAGAAAGGAGGGCGCCATGAGACTCAACGAGCGTTTGCGATTGATTGCCGGAATATTTGTGCTCGCCGCGGTGATCCTGGGTGCAACGG
Source organism: Nitrospira sp. (assembly GCA_029881435.1). Classification (GTDB taxonomy): domain Bacteria; phylum Nitrospirota; class Nitrospiria; order Nitrospirales; family Nitrospiraceae; genus Nitrospira_D. The sequence goes on along the minus strand of JAOUMR010000005.1, from coordinate 61,549 downwards.
TCCATCCATACTGGAATTATTTCGCAGCCTTTGTCGCGGTGAACCTTATCCAATCGGCCTTTACGGGCTGGTGTCCGATGATGGTGCTGCTGCGTAAGCTTGGGGTACAAGAATAGCCCAGACCTCGCAGAGCGGTTCCTATATCTTCCAGGATGCCAGTGTGTTGTTGTGGAGAGTGACGAGGGACTAGGAGAAAGCCATGACGATTCCCCTTATTCTCGACGGTGCGTTCGACAGTGAGCAGGCCCTGCAGGATATAATGGTGGCTAGAAAGGTGTGTTTCGATCACAATCCCTTTTATGTGAGAGATGGATCAGGGCAGATCGTCCAAATTGGTTTTCAACTGAACCTCTACGCAGCGTTTCAGGATCCTAAGCATCTGCCGTCTGGCGAAGATACAGAGCTGCGTGAATTGATAGGAGGACTGCGCCGTGTCTGTCGAGTGTTTTTTCAATCGTTGGATCTTCTGAAACCCTGCGAACATCCCGAACCGCCGATGTATCGGATCATGTATTCTCCGGAGCGCCGGTATCGCGCGGAGGTGTGCCTTCAAATCCCTATTTTCGATCGTGGCCACTATGGTGCGAAGCCGGACCATGGTCTTGAGGAGTTGTTGGCGACGGCTGAATGTCTGCTTCAACAGCTTGGAGCCAGGCGTGGAACATGGGACGATCAAAATCGGGCGCACCCACAACCAGAGGATCGCTGCGAGGACCATGCTCGCGCGGCCACTGGTGGACAGTGAGCCAGGATGAATGTACCGCACAGATGACGGTCAGATCCGTGAAACGCCTAGTTGTTGCCATCGCGCTTCTGGTCGGTTGTGAGGCCAAGGAGGAACCAGCCAGAACGGTGGTGTCGGCTGCCCCGCAGAACACCATTCAGGCTGCGGTTTTCGAGGCTCAACGGACGTCGGTGCCGATCCGTGTGGAAGTCACCGGTCAGGTCGCCGCGATCTTTCAAGCCACGCTCTCCAGTCGCATCCAAGGCACAATCGACAAGTTGCTCGTCCGGGAAGGCACGAAGGTCTCTAAAGGTCAGGTTCTGATCAAGCTGGATAGCCGCGACCTTCAGGCGGACTTGGCCCGCGCCAACGCCGACGTCGAGAATGCGAAAGCCCACCTCGACCGTATGGACCAGTTATACACCCAAGATGCGGTGTCAAAACAGGAGATGGAGAATGCGACCAGGGCCTATCTTGTTGCGGAGGCGAATCACAAAGTGGTCGCGGCTCAGCTGAGCTACACGGTGGTGAAAGCGCCTTTCGACGGTGTCATCACCGAAAAGAAAGTGGAATCGGGCGAATTAGCCTCGCCGGGGCAGCTACTGCTCAAGATAGAGGATCCTCGGCGTCTGCGGCTGGAAGCCACGGTGGCGGAAGGTGATCTGAAGTCCGTTTCTAACAGAGACAAAATTTCTGTGGTCATTGATGCGTTGGGAGAGGATGTCGTGATCGGAAGGGTCAGTCAAATTCTCCCTGCCGGCGATCCACAAACTCACACCTTTATGGTCAAGGTTGATTTGCCCAACACCCCCGGACTGAGGACCGGCATGTTCGGTCGGTTCCAGCTCGACAAGGGTGCCACGCCAACCATTCTGGTTCCGTTGACAGCCATCATCGAACGGGGCGAACTGACCAGCCTCTATGCCGTGGGAGCGGATCAAGTCGCTCGGCTTCGGTGGGTCAAGCTTGGGCGGCGATTCGACCAACACGTGGAAATCCTTGCCGGCCTCAACGAGGGGGAGCGAGTCTTGACAGACGGCAGCCGGGGCGTTGATGGAGTAACAGTCCAGATCGCCGAGACGGTGGCCGCGCCATCGGTGCCGGGGAAGAGCGCCATTGGCCAATAGTCATTTGTCAACGGTACAGCCTACGAGGCGTGGGCCGGCGCACCCATTTCCCAATGTTCAATGACTTCACACCCTTCTTCATACAGACCAGGACTCAGCGGCCGCATTGCCGCCCTCTTCATCGATAGTAAACTCACGCCGCTCATCATGGTCGGTGCGCTGGTGCTGGGCCTGTTTGCAGTGATCGGCACTCCTCGTGAGGAGGAGCCGCAGATTGTAGTGCCGATGGCCGATGTCTGGCTGCCATTTCCTGGTGCCTCGGCCAAAGTCGTCGAAGAGCAACTCACCAAGCCGTTTGAACGTAAACTCTCGGAGATCAAAGGCGTCGAATACGTCTATTCCATTTCACGCCCAGGCGGTGCGTTGATCATCGTCCGCTTCTACGTCGGCCAGCCGATGGAACAGAGTCTGGTCGATCTCTACGACAAGCTGATGTCAAACCAAGACCTGTTACCGCCAGGCGCTGAGCCTTTTCTGGTCAAGCCAAAGGATGTGAATGATGTTCCGATCGTCACCCTTACGCTCTCCAGCGAGCGATATGGTGAATTCGAACTCCATCGTCTCGCCGAACAAATATTGGAGGAGAGCAAGAAAGTATCCGGCACGTCGGCCGGATTTATTGTCGGCGGACGGCCACGTGAGCTTCGCATTCAGATCGACCCGACAAGGCTAAAGGCTTATGGGCTGACACCTCTGCAGGTTGCAGACGTGGTACGCGGGGAGAATCGAGCGTTATCGACGGGTCGCTTTGACAGCCGCAATCAAAGTTTGCTCGTGGAGACCGGTCGATTCATCCGGTCACGCGAAGATCTGGAAAGCTTGGTGGTCGGTGTCAGTGAGCAGCGGCCTGTCTATCTGCGTCAAGTGGCGGAGGTGACAGACGGCCCGGCGGAAGCAACGAGTTACGTCTGGTTTGGACTCGGCCCCGGTGGAGCCGGTGTCGTCTCACCTGATGCCTCATCTCTTGTAACAAGGGAATCCCCCGCGATCACTGTCGCGATTGCGAAGCAAGCGGGCGTGAATGCGGTCACTGTTGCCGCCGAGGTGATCCGCAAAGTCGAAGGCATGAAGGGCGTGACAATTCCATCGGACGTACGCGTGACCGTTACTCGTGATTACGGAGAAACGGCTCAGGAGAAGGCCAATGAACTGTTATGGCACCTTCTGATCGCCGTAGTCGCGGTCGTGGTCTTTCTCGGTGTGGCATTGGGCGCGCGGCCGGCTCTCGTCGTCTCGATCGCGATCCCTCTGACCCTTGCTCTCACGCTCTTTACGTCGATGATGATTGGGTACACGATCAACCGGGTAACCTTGTTTGCTCTCATTTTTTCGATCGGCATTCTTGTGGACGATGCCATCGTGGTCGTCGAGAATACGTACCGACATCTGAAGATGCGCCTCGCGTCTCATCACGAAGCCTCCATCAAGGCGGTCGACGAGGTCGGAAACCCAACGATCCTGGCGACATTCACCGTCATCGCAGCGCTGTTGCCGATGGCCTTCGTCTCCGGATTGATGGGTCCCTATATGAGGCCGATTCCTGTGAACGCCTCCATCGCCATGTTCTTCTCGCTGCTGGTCGCCTTCATTGTGATTCCCTGGTTTTGCCAAACGTGCTATCGCCCAGGAGCTATTGTAGCCGGTGTCGACCATGAAGGTGATGAGCGAGGGCTCATCGCCCGAATGTATCGGCGCGTCCTTTCCCCGCTACTGGCCCATCCAATTCTGGCGTACGCGTTTCTCGGGGTGGTCGGTCTGTTGCTCGTAGGGTCAACTGTGTTGTTCTATACCCGCCACGTCGTGGTGAAAATGCTCCCGTTCGACAATAAAAGTGAAATACAGCTGGTGATCGATATGCCGGAAGGCACGACGCTTGAAGAGACTGCGCGTGTCACGCAAGCGTTGGCTCGATATGTGAGGACTGTGCCGGAGGTGCGGGACTACCAAGCGTATGTCGGGACGGCATCGCCGTTTAATTTCAGCGGGCTGGTCCGCCACTATTACTTACGGGAACTACCACACGAGGCCGATATCCAGATCAATTTAGTGGGGAAACACGAGCGTGGTGCCCAAAGTCACGAGATCGCTCAGCGGATTCGTCCTTCCATGCACGAAATCGCTCGAGAATTTGGCGCGAACGTCAAGATCCTCGAAGTGCCACCCGGTCCGCCCGTGCAATCGGTGCTGGTGGCGGAGGTCTACGGCCCTGACTACAACAGGCAGCTCGCGGTGGCTCGTGAGATTCGGACGCTATTCGAGAGCACCTCTGGAGTAGTCGACGTGGATGATTATATCGAAGCTGATCAGGTGAAATATGTCTTCACGGTTGATCGGGCAAAGGCTGCCCTTGCCGGTATTCCTTCCCAAGACATTGTGAATACCCTACGCATGGCACTGCAGGGATCTAAGGTGGGGCTGGTCCATATTCCTCAAGAAAAGAGCCCGGTGCACATCGTGTTGCGCTTACCGCTCGCCGAGCGGACCGGCTTGGAGCACTTGGGAGAGATCGGGATGCGCACAAGTGCCGGCGGCATCGTCCAACTGTCCGAACTGCTCAAGATCGAACAAACAGTTCAGGACAAGGCGATCTATCACAAGAATCAGAAACCGGTGGTCTATGTGGTTGCCGACGTCGGTGGCCCTGGAGCGGAAAAGGCTGAAAGTCCGGTCTATGGTGTGCTGGGGGTCGGAAAAAAGTTGGAGGACTTTCGACCGGCGGAAGGCTATCAGATCGAACAATACTATACGGCGCAGCCTTGGTCGGAAGAGAAAATCGCAATGAAATGGGATGGCGAGTGGCACATCACCTATGAAACGTTCCGCGATATGGGGATTGCCTTTGCCGTGGCCATGTTGCTGATCTATTTGTTGATCGTCGGACAGTTCCAATCGTTCATCACGCCGCTGATCATCATGGCGCCGATTCCGCTGACACTGATCGGCATTCTGCCAGGGCATTGGCTGACTGGATCGTACTTCACCGCCACATCAATGATCGGCTTCATCGCGCTCGCGGGGATCATCGTGAGGAACTCCATTCTCCTCGTCGATTTCATCCAACTACAAGAACGAGCGGGCGTTTCCTTATCAGAAGCCGTGATCAAAGCGGGTGCCATTCGGACCCGCCCCATCTTGCTGACAGCCGCAGCGCTGATGGTGGGTGCGTTTGTCATCATCCTCGATCCGATCTTTCAGGGGTTAGCCGTCTCATTGCTCTTCGGGGTCGGCGCTTCGACGCTCCTGACCCTCGTCGTGATTCCGGTGGTCTACTACCACATGATGGGAAAACCGGCTGGACCGAACCATGCTGATGGGAAGGAGGTCCTAGGAAACGGAGATGCTATTACTCACGGCAAACCTTCACAGCTGGTTCCCGGCTAATTGCGCTGTGAAAACGTAGGGTGCGCGCATCAGCGCCTCGCTGAGGATGTCCGTACCAGAAACGGTACGCGAACGGACAAGGTTCGCTGCCTCTTCTTCAATACACAAAACGTTTCCTAGCCTGTCGCCTTCTGCAACAGCAGTGGTTTTCTTTCTGTCGCAACTTTCCCCTGTGCTCAGACCTTCCTCTCTCCCGCTGTTGTTCAACTCGTGAATTTTGCAACAGAAAGCCGTCGTGGTTGGGTTTTTCCCCTTCCCGGCTCTCTCTTTGCAGTCCTGCAGTTCAGCGATCCAAATAAGCACGGAATACGTTCATGTGGGCTTCTATACGCATACGACCACACTGCCCAGTCGCAGGGCTTGTCCTTTTTCTCATCCTCGTCACAGTCTTCTGTGGGGCAGGGATAGAAATTGTTGCTGCGGAGGAGTCTGAGCCAAACCCTCCCGAACTCAAACTCAGTCTCCGCGACGCCATTCAAGCGGCGGTCGACAACAACGTCAACGTGCGGCTTCTGAAGGAGCGCATTGCCGCGGCGCAGTCGGCAGCGAACACAAGTTTTGGGGCCTTGTTGCCGAATGTCTCGGGGCACGCGAGCTGGCGCAATCAAACGATCAACCTCGCCGCATTCGGCCTCCCTCAAGACAGACTCGGGGCTCTTGGACTATCCGGCAGCGTGACACAGCCTTTTGATGTCTACGACGCGCGTGCCAGCCTCGTTCAGAATATTTTCAGCTTGAGCCTTATTCAACGATGGCGTGCAGCGAAGTCAGGTGTGGATGTGGCAAACCTGGAAGCCGAAGTGACGAAACGCGATGTGATGGCCACGGTGGGCCTGTTGTATATGGAGGCAACCAGAGCGGCGGCGGCTGTGAATGCGCGTCAGGCGGACATGGAGCTTAGCCAGCAACTGCTGAAGTTGGCTCAGGATCGAAAGAAAGCCGGCGTGGCAACCGGGCTCGATGTGACCCGCGAAGAAGTCCAGCTAGAAAATACCCGCCAACGACTCCTCGTTGCGGACAATGACCATGAAAGTGCGAAGCTGAACCTGATTCGGGCATTGGGAATCGATTTCGATGTGCGATTGACGTTGACTGATGAGCTGGCATTCGTCACGGTGGCTTCTCAGACTCCTACCCACGCACTCCTGGCCGCCCGCGAGAACCGCGCCGAACTGAAAGCGCAGGTCACACGCCAGAAACTGGCGTCACTCAGCCTCAGCTCCATCACAAGTGAACGGATCCCCTCCTTGTCCCTGAACGGCGATTATGGCTGGATCGGGCTGAAACCAGACGACGCGCTCGTGACACGCTCAATCGGGCTCATGCTGTCGGTGCCGATTTTCGACGGTGGGCAGAGGGAAGCTCGAATCTCGGAGACCCGCAGCCGTGTGAGACAGGAGTCGATCCGGATGGAGGATGTGTCCGATCAGATCACCCTCGAAGTCCGCCATGCGCTGCTCACACTCGACTCATCCACGCAACAGGTCTCGGTCGCCGAGAAAGGCATCGAACTGGCGAAGAAGGAACTAACCTTCGCGCGCGATCGATTCGCGGCTGGCCTGACGACCAACATTGAGGTGACCAATGCGCAGACCTCCATGGCGCGCGCGCGCGACAATGTGATCGAGGCACTGTTCCGATTCAACGCATCGCGGATCAATCTGGCTAGGGCGAAGGGCGAGATCGAAAACCTGTTCTGAAGGCCGTCAACCGTGAATCCGTATGAGGAGAAGGGTCATTCAGGGCACCTTCACGAATGACGTTTGACGATTGGCAATGGTGCAGACTTCATGAAAATAGGCCGGAAAGAACTTGGCCTGCTCGTGCTCGCGATCCTCGTGGCGATCGGTGGGTATCTCGCGCTCGACCGCTGGGTCTTAAACAGCGGATTGCCGGACGGCCTGATCCAGGTGAACGGCCGGATCGAGGGTGATCATGTGGCTATTGCCGGTAAATACCCCGGGCGCATTCTGGAGTTGCTGGCACGCGAAGGAGACCAGGTCACGAAGGGGCAAGTCCTGGTAAAGCTGGATGACGCACAAACGACCGCACGTCTCGAGCAAGCACGCCACGCCTCCGAAGCTGTGGAGGCCGAGGTTCAAGCCGCTCACGCAGACCTGGCGGTGCTAAACCTTGACGTCCCGTTGGCGATTGAAGCAGCTGAGGCAGAAGTTGTTGAATCCAAAGCCAAGGTTGCAAAAGCGATCGCTGTGGAAAAGGAAGCGAGCAGCGACGCGAAACGGTTCCGCAACTTGGCCGAAAAGGATCAGGCCTCGAAGCAACAGTGGGAACAGGCTGAGATGAGATGGGACGTGGCTAAGAGAGAAATTGCGATCGCCCACGCGGGACTAGCACAGGCACAAAATGGATTGGCGCAAGCCGAGCTGGGCTGGAAACGCATCAGAGCGAAGGAGGCAGAGGTCGCAGCCTTGGAACGTCGGCGTGACCAGGCCGATGCGTTTCTAGAGGAGGCCCGGAGCATTTTGTCGGACCTCACGATCACGGCACCGACCGGTGGGACGATCACAACGCGCATGGTCGATGCTGGAGAAGTCGTCTCGACCGGTGCTCCCCTGCTGGAATTAGTCGATCTCGATCGATTGTATCTCAAGGTGTTTGTGCCTGAGGTGCAGATCGGGAAGGTACGCTTGGACTTGCCTGCTCGGGTCTATACCGATGCGTTTCCCGACCATCCGTTTGATGCAACGGTCCGGTACATCGCATCGAAAGCTGAATTCACCCCGAAAGAGGTTCAAACGCCGGATGAGCGAGTGAAATTGATTTTTCCGGTCAAACTCTATCTCACCGAAAACCCGGATCATCGTCTGACGCCAGGCCTTCCGGCTGATGCGATCATTCGATGGAAAGAAGATGTGGCATGGACGAAGCCGAAGGGCTAGGGAACCTTTGTGCTCGCTGAGCGCGCACGATCAGAATGTGCTCACTCAATGCGCGCAGTAAAAGGTCCCCTAGTCTCCCTAGCCGGGTGAGAACAGAGGAGATGAAAACGGAGCCCGCACATCAGCACCCAGCACTCAAACCTCTGCACTTTGACACCGTCGTCAACGTGTCTGACTTTGTGAAGCGGTACAAGAAAGAGGTGGCAGTCAACGGGGTCGATCTTGAAATCCGGAAAGGTGAGATCTATGGCCTGATTGGGCCAGACGGGGCAGGGAAAAGCAGCCTCATGAAGGCGATCGCCGGCGTGTTGACCTATGACGGCGGCGCTGTCGAAGTGTTCGGGACCAGGGTCGACTCCGAGCGCGCTGCTGAACGAATCAAGCCCAAGATCGGCTTCTTGCCGCAAGGACTCGGGTTGAATCTGTATCCCGAACTGTCTATCGAAGAGAACATCGACTTCTTTGCACATCTTCGCCTGGTTCCTGACAAAGACGTGGGTGAGCGTAAGGCCCGGCTGCTGGCCATGACCAGGCTCGACCGATTCCGTGATCGCCCGATGAAAAATCTCTCGGGAGGAATGAAGCAGAAGCTTGGATTGATCTGCACGCTCATCCATGAACCGGAACTGGCGATTCTTGACGAGCCGACGACCGGCGTCGATCCCGTCTCGCGGCGTGATTTTTGGTCGATCTTGGCTGAACTGCTCGAAGAAAATGGCATGACGGCCTTGGTCTCCACGGCCTACATGGACGAGGCCGAACGGTTTCATCGGCTGTCCTTTCTCTCGGGCGGCAAAGTATTGGTTTCTGGAACGCCGACGGAAGTGCGGGCACTGGTTCCCGGCTCGATCGTGACATTTGAAGCGACCCCTCAGTTGGAAGCGATCGACAGGCTGAAGGCGTCGTTTAGGCAGGTCGAATCGTTGGGTCCATTGCTGCATGTCTTCGTCGACAGCATCGATCGGTCTGAGGCCACGTCGCAGATCGAAGCCGCTTTGGGCGACCTCACTCATTCGTCGTTCAGGGTGGATGAGCCGGAGTTAGAAGATGTGTTCGTGGCGTTGCTCCTTCTAAAGACCGACCAGAAAGAGGCGTTCAGTTCAGTTTCGGCTTCAGCAGTGGGGCACGACCGCGATGGTTTCGCGATTGAAGCGCAGGGACTTATCCGCGATTTCGGATCCTTCCGTGCGGTGGACAGGGTTAGTTTTCAGGTCAAGCAAGGGGAGATCTTTGGTTTGTTGGGCGCCAACGGAGCGGGCAAAACGACGGTCATCAAGATGCTGAACGGCATACTTTTACCGACAGGAGGCACCGGTCTGGTGGCAGGGGCGGAGATGCGAACAGCGAGTGGAACGATCAAACAACGGATCGGCTACATGTCCCAGGCCTTTTCGCTCTATCTGGATTTAACCGTGGAGGAAAATATCAGGCTCTTCGCCGGGATCTATGGACTCGACAAGCGTTCAATGATCAATCGGTATCAATGGATCGTCACCATGGCGGGACTATCGGGGTACGAGTCCAGCCTGACCAGCCGATTGCCGATGGGAGTTCGTCAACGGTTGGCGCTCGGCTGCGCGTTGGTCCACAGCCCACGGGTATTATTTCTGGACGAACCGACCTCCGGTGTCGACCCGATCGGCCGGCGGCATTTCTGGGACATCCTGTCGAGGCTGGCGCGAGAAGAAGGAGTCGCGATGCTCGTGACCACCCATTACATGAGTGAAGCCGAGCATTGCGACAACCTTGCCCTCATGTATGCGGGCCGGATCGTGGCGGAAGGGTCTCCGGCAGACATGAAGCGCCACATCGAGCAGGAGGCGGGCCTATTGTTTGAAGTCATCACCGATCAACCGAGTCAGGCGTTGGTGCGTTTACAGCAGGCGGGGTTTCACGGGGCGGCGCTCTTCGGAACCAGACTTCATGTCTTTTGTCGTGATCCTCTCCGAGACAAGGCCTGTGCGTGCCAAGCTCTGGAAGACAGCGGTGTGCGGGTGATCTCGGTAAACGAGCGGCCTCTGAGTCTGGAAGACGTGTTTGTCTACCGAGTCATGGCGCTGGAACGTATAGAAATGTCCGCCAAGCAAGAGGCAGCGGCATGAACGTGAGGCGTATCGCCGCAGTGGCGACAAAGGAATGGAAGGAAACGGTCCGCGACCGGCTGTTCCTGCTCATGGCCTTTTTGCTGCCGCCGATCTGGATGGTGGTCTTCGGGTACGGTCTGGTTCTGGACGTCGAGCATGTCCCATTCGCGGTGCTGGATCGTGACCAGTCGTCCTTGAGCCGGGACTACCTCTACCGATTCATCGAATCGCGCTATTTCGACTACCGAGGGTCCGTCTCCGACGAGCGGGAGATCGATCGGTTGCTGGGCGATACGGCGATCCGCATGGCGATCATCGTGCCGGATCGATTCGAAGAACAGCTTGTGGCGGGGAGGCCCGTCACGGTTCAAACGTTGCTGGACGGAACCTTCCCTCTGTATGCGGATACCACGAAGGGCTATGTGATCGCCGTGAACAATTCCTTCACGCAAGAACTGCTCAGCGATTTTTTGACCCGCACCAGAGGGCTCGTACCGGAAGAAGCGCGTCGGCTCGTGGAGCCTGTTTCCCTCCAGACACGGTATCTCTACAACGAGGAAGTCCGGAACACCTGGTCGATGGTGCCGGCTTTGATCATGTTCTCCTTGATGGTGGCGTCTCCGCTGCTGACGGCCTTGGGAGTGGTCCGGGAGAAGGAAACCGGTTCGATCTACAACATCTATAGTGCTACGGTCAGCAAGGTCGAGTTTCTGGTCGGTAAACTTGTTCCCTATTTTGTCATCTCGACGATCAATGTCGTCGTGCTCTGGATGATCGCCGTCTGGCTCTTTGGAGTGCCGTTCAAGGGAAGCTTCGCGGTCTTTTTCTCGGCTTCGCTGCTCTTTGTCCTGTGCACCACCGGAATCGGGCTCATCATTTCACTCCTGGTCAAGACGCAAATGGCAGCGCTGATCATCACGATTATCATTGCGATGGTTCCGACCATCCTGTTTTCCGGCCTGTTGGTCCCGGTGTCGTCGTTGAGTCCCGGTGCTCAGATCCAGGCCCATTTGTTTCCGGCCATGTACTACACGGATGTGGTGCGGGGAAGCTTTCTCAAAGGGTTGGACCTGAAGGACATGTGGACGGACCTGCTTGCGCTGGCCGGCTTTGCTGTGGCGTTCCGCGTGATAGCCTACAGCCTCTTTACAAAACGACCGAAGGCCTGAGTCCGGTGTGTGGGGGAATACGCATGATCAGCCGCGTCGGCATAGTTCCCGAGACGGCCCGACTCTGGGTCGTCCGTCTGTTCGCGATGACACGGAAAGAATTGCTGCAACTGGGACGTGACGTTCCCTTGCTCCTGTTCTTGATCTATTCGTTCTCCCTTTCGGTGTATGTCAGTGGTGCGGGGATTGCAATGCAATTGACCAATGCCAGTCTGTTGGTCCACGACGGGGACCACAGTGAATCTTCGCGAGAGCTGATCCATCGTTTCCGCGAACCCTATTTTCGCTTTGACGGAGAAGTACAGGATCCGGATGACGGGTTGAGGCAGCTTGACCAAGGAACGGCAATGGTGCTGTTGGACATTCCACCCCGGTTTCATGAGTCGATCCATGGGCGTGAACCGGTGTCGGTCCAATTGCAGGTCGATACCACCAATGCGCCGCAAGGACTGTCGGCGGCCGCCTATGCCGCCCGTATTGTGGGGAGATTTTCCTTTGACCTTGCCCTGTCTCGACTCGGCGCCGCCTCGGACGGCAACATGCGGATGCCGATGGTCGACAGCGCCCATCGGGTCTGGTTCAACCAGGATCAAGACGAGACGTGGTTCCAGTCCATCTCCCATATCCTTCGTATGATTACGCTATTCGCCTTTCTGCTTCCAGCGGCGGCGCTGGTGCGGGAAAAAGAGCATGGGACTGTGGAGCAGTTGCTCGTCTCCCCTGTCACGCCGCTTCAGATCATGCTGTCGAAGGTGCTGGCCATGACGCTGGTGATCCTTGCCGCCACGGTGCTCGCCACGGTGAGCGTGCTCAAGCCAGTCTTCGGCGTACCGATTAGAGGCAGTGCGGTCCTCTTCTTGCTGCTGACCGCGCTCTACAGTTTCACGACGGCCGGGCTCGGCCTGTTCGCCGCCACCATCACGAAAAATCAGGCACAGGTTGGCATGGTCGCGTTGCTGGTAATCTCACCGATGTTATTGCTGTCAGGTATCACAACACCGTTTGGAGCCATGCCTTCGTGGGTCCAAACTCTAATGGCACTCTCTCCGCTTCGCTACTATATCGACATCACGTATGGAATCTTGCTCAAGGGGATTGGACTCGATTTACTGTGGGATTCCGTGTTAGCGATGGCCCTCTTGGGCGGGACGATGTTCGGGCTCGGCATGTGGCGGTTTCGCAGGCAATTCGCGTAGGTCGCCGCGACAACACGAATGCGGATGGGAGTTGCTATGCCGACGGGGATGGAGGATCCGATGGGAACCAAGAACATTCTTCTCGCGATGATCGCTTGTCTTGCATTGCCCTCCCTCGCCTGGGCCGAGGAATCGTCGGAACAAGCCAAGTGGCGTGAGCGAGTAGTTTTGCGCGCCGGGCAGGAAATTCAGGGTGATTACTTTGCCTTCGGCCCGCACGTGGAGATCTCAGGGACCGTCCATGGAGACGTCTATGCGGCAGGCGGCGAGGTGTTGGTGGACGGGGTCGTCGACGGAGATCTGATCGTGGCCGGCGGCGATGTGACGCTGTCTGGCAAGGTCGCTCAGGACGCTCGAGTCGCGGGAGGGAACGTCACGATCAGCGGACAGATTAACCGTAACGCCACATTGGGCGGGGGGAGCGTTCATCTGACCGATTCGGCGCACATTGAAGGGAATCTGCTCGTCGGAGCCGGAAACTTGCAACTAGCTGGTCTGATTGATCGAGACGCAAGGATCGGCGCAGGGAACGTCACGTTGTCAAACAAGATCGGTGGCGATCTGGCTGTCGCGGCGGCGGCGATTCGTCTCACGTCCAAAGCTTCGGTCGGAGGGCATTTCAGACATTGGAGTGACGAGGCACCTTCAATCGACGAAGGGGCGACGGTCTTGGGAACGGTGACGAAGCACGAGATCCCGGAAGTTTTTAAGGGCGAGGAGTTCCGACGGGGTTTCGCCGGTATGAAGCTCGGGGCCGGAGCAGTCAGTGTTGCGTCGACGTTGATCCTCGGCCTGCTGCTCCTGCGCATCTACCCTGTCTTTACGCCGAGGGTCGCGTCGACAATTCAAGAACAGCCCTGGGTCGTGCTCGGCGTCGGCGGAGCGTTGTTGCTCGGCGTTCCATTGCTGATTCTCCTATGCATGGTTTCGGTACTGGGAATCCCGATCGGGCTGATGCTGGGCGCGATGTATCTCGTGACCATGTATCTGGGACGCGTGTTCGTCATGCTGTGGCTTGGACAACGACTGCTGGGATTGGTATCGGATTCACCGTCGATGGCATGGGCGTTCGTGACAGGCCTCGTCTGCTATTTCATTGTTTCGGTCATTCCACTCGTCGGGGGGCTGGTCACCATGTTGACGATGGTGGCCGGACTCGGGGCCATTCTGATTACAAAAAAGGAGTTGGTGGTGAGGTTGAGGGAGCAGCGGGTGGTGTAGTGCGGCGCACGAAGAGCGCATCCAGAGCATGAGATGCCTAGACGATACTCGCGGGTGGTGGACTTCAGCACAGAGCAATTCCTGAGGCAGTTCCAGTAAAGAGTGATCAGATTGTAAAAGGCGCCGGGCTCTACTTCGCGCTCTGTCATTCCGTCAGTATGTCGACGTGTTTGACCTGGTGGCAGGAACAGCCTACTTCGTGATGTTGGGAGTGTGTCCTCTCATGTCGTTTCTCGTGGCTCGGCGGACCAAATATGAACGATCATGCGTCTCTCATCGGCACGACGGCAGACAGCCTGATCGATTGGACTGTACTTGGCGCTTTGAGAAGACACGGCTAAGGTCGATGACCGCAACAGCAAAAAAGAGATCATAACTATGAGTATGCGTCGTTGGGATGAGAGCGAAGGCTCTCCTTCTCCGTTGGGCGTGTCATGGGTTGAAGAAGAGCAGGCATACAATTTTGCGCTCTACTCCAAACATGCTACAGGGGTGACCTTGTTGTTATATGCAGCGGACGATGTGGTGACGCCGGCAAACCAATACCACCTTAACTATCTGACGAATAAGTCTGGACGAATCTGGCATTGTCGGATCCCGGCATCACAGCTACGCGACACGGCCTATTACGCCTATGAGGTGGAGGGCCCGTTTGAGCCAGCGGAAGGCCAGCGCTTTGACCCAGAGAAGATTCTTCTCGATCCTTACGCCAAGGGGGTCTTCTTTCCTCAGGGGTTTGATCGGGAGGCGGCTCGAGAATCAGGCTCGAACGCGGGTCGTGCGCCACTTGGCGTGCTTCACCACCAACGGCAATTCGAATGGGGGCAAGACAGGTCACCGCGTCACACGCACGAGACGGTGATCTATGAGATGCATGTAAAGGGATTAACGATGAGAGCCAGTTCCGGCGTCAGTCCAAACAAGCGCGGGACCTTTGCCGGGGTGATTGAAAAGATTCCCTACCTCAAGGAACTTGGCGTGACGGTCGTCGAACTGCTGCCGGTCCACCAATTCGATCCCCAGGAAGGGAACTATTGGGGATACATGTCGCTCAATTTCTTTTCGCCACATCACACATATGCCAGTCATGCGGCGGTGGGTGAACAGGTCCAAGAGTTTCGTGCCATGGTCAAGGCCCTGCATGCCGCCGATATCGAGGTGTGGCTCGATGTGGCCTATAACCACACCACTGAGGGAAATCAGAACGGCCCGACCTACTCGTATCGAGGGATCGACAATACGACCTACTACCTGCTAGAGCAGGATCGGCGCTGGTATCGGAACGATACGGGAACCGGCAATGTGGTGCATACGGCGAATCGCTATGTACGCCGGACGATCGTGGAGAGCTTGCTGTATTGGACGGAAGAGATGCACGTGGACGGATTTCGCTTCGATCTGGCATCTCTGTTTACGCGAAACACGGATGGCTCCATCAATCTGGATGATCCGCCGATCATCGCTGAGATCAGCGGGCTCGCGGAGCTGAAAAAGATTCGTCTCGTCGCGGAAGCCTGGGACCTCGCCTCCTACCAACTCGGCCGAAGTTTCCCAGGCCTGAACTGGTTGCAGTGGAACGGCAAGTTTCG
Organism: Nitrospira sp.; assembly: GCA_029881435.1. Classification (GTDB taxonomy): domain Bacteria; phylum Nitrospirota; class Nitrospiria; order Nitrospirales; family Nitrospiraceae; genus Nitrospira_D. The sequence continues at coordinate 46,158 of JAOUMR010000005.1, read as the reverse complement.
TGATGATGTCCGTTCGTTCATGAGGGGCGATAGAGGGGCTGTCCCATCGCTGATGACCAGGCTATATGGTAGCGACGACTTTTTCCCCGACCAGCTCGTGCATGCGTACCACGCTTATCAAAGCGTCAATTTCGTCACTTGCCACGACGGATTCAGCCTCTACGATCTTGTCGCCTACAACAACAAACATAATTGGCTCAATGGGCATCAGAATCAAGACGGCCGAGATGACAACCATAGTTGGAACTGCGGATGCGAGGGCGACCATGGCGTGCCTGCTGATGTCATGGCCTTGCGCAAGCGGCAGATCAAGAATTTCTGCTGCCTTCTATTCCTGTCCAATGGCACTCCCATGTTCTGCGCGGGTGATGAGTTCATGAATACCCAGGGCGGGAACAATAATCCTTACAACCAGGACAACGAGACGACCTGGTTGAATTGGGACCTGCTGCAACGAAACCAGGACATCTTTCGATTTTTCACACGGATGATTGCCTTTCGGAAAGCTCATCCGTCGCTTGGCCGTAGCCGCTTCTGGCGCGAGGATGTCCATTGGTACGGAGTCGGACCAGATGTGGATCTCTCGCATGACTCGCATAGTCTGGCCTTTTATCTCTCGGGTGCGTCTCAGCAAGACGACGATCTCTACATAATGATCAACGGTTACTGGGAGGATCTATCATTCACCGTTCAGGAAGGTCAGGCGTCGGACTGGCGGCGGGTGATCGATACGAGCCTTGCAAGCCCAGAGGAATTTTGTGAATGGGGGCAAGAAGAACAGCTTCGGTCAATGATCTACGAGGTGCGCCCTCGTTCAATCGTGGTTCTTGTGAGAAGGATGCAGTAGAGGAAGGAGACTGCCGTGCCCACTGTCGAATCGCCACTCGTTGCCTATTTCTCGATGGAGATTGGGCTGGAATCCGGGATGCCGACCTATTCGGGAGGGCTCGGCGTGCTCGCCGGCGACACGATTCGCTCCGCCGCGGATCTCGAGGTGCCGATGGTGGCGGTGTCGTTGATCCACCGGCGCGGATACTTTTTCCAGCGGCTGGATGCGCAGGGTCATCAAAGTGAGGAAGCCGTTGCCTGGCCGATCAATGATTTTGCGGAACTGATCGACGAGCAGGCCACGGTCGACATCGAAGGTCGTACGGTCCATGTCAGAGCCTGGAGATACCGCGTCACGGGCGAGTCCGGCCATGTCGTCTCGGTGTATCTGCTCGATACCGATGTGAGCGAGAATCAGCCATGGGATCGGAAGCTGACGGATGTGCTCTATGGAGGCGACGACCATTATCGCTTATGTCAGGAAATGGTGCTGGGGGTTGGAGGGTTTCGACTCTTGCGGGCTCTCGGATACCAAGACATCCGCCGGTTTCACATGAATGAGGGGCACGCCGCCTTACTCGTCCTTGCGCTTGGCGAGGAGAAGCTGGCCGCGCAGAACCAATCGGATTCGATTTCACACGAGCTGATCGAAACCATTCGCGAGCAGTGCGTATTTACGACCCATACCCCCGTACCGGCCGGGCACGATAAGTTTCCCGAGACACTCGCGCGCCAGGTGTTGGGCGAACGCTGGTGGGCCATACTGAAGGCCTCCGGTGCTGCGGAGACGCTCAATCTGACGCAACTGGCTCTGCGGGGTTCCCGGTATGTCAACGGGGTAGCGATGAAACATGGGGAGATCTCGCACAGCCTGTTCCCCGGCTACCCGATTCATTCCATCACCAACGGAGTCCACGCGGTCACGTGGACCGCTCCGTCGTTTCAGAGGCTCTTTGATACCCATCTGCCGGATTGGCGGTGCGATCAACTTTCACTCCGCTATGCCGTCAGTATCCCCACCTCAGATATCTGGGCGGCCCATGTGGAGGCCAAGCGCACGTTAGTCGAGTATGTGAATCGAGAATCGAATGCGGGATTCGATCGCGAGGTGCTGACGATCGGATTCGCCCGTCGGTTTGCGGCCTACAAACGCGCTGGTTTGATCTTTCAGGATCTCGACCGGCTCAAGCAGATTGTCCGATCAGCGGGGCCGATCCAGATCGTCTTTGCCGGCAAGGCGCATCCACGCGACCGAGAGGGCAAGGATCTTATCGCGCGCATCCATGAGATGCGTGATGCGCTGGGTGGTAGCATCAACGTTGCCTATCTGACCAACTATGACATGGAGGTGGCCAAGATGTTCTGTGCCGGCGCAGATGTCTGGCTCAATACCCCGTTGCCGCCGCTGGAGGCATCGGGGACGAGTGGGATGAAAGCGGCCATGAATGGTGTGCCGAGCCTGAGCGTGTTGGACGGTTGGTGGATCGAGGGCCATCTCGAAGGTGTGACCGGCTGGTCGATCGGTGATCGGGTGGAGGCCTGCCTGGAGCCACAGTCTGGGAGGGATGATTGCCACGCAGTGGAACTCTATCGAAAGCTGGAAGAGAAGGTCATGCCCTGCTTTTATAAGGAGCATGAACGGTTTGTCGAGATCATGCGGCATGCGATTGCCTTGAATGGAGCGTTTTTCAATACGCAACGTATGGTGGCTCAGTATCTCCATGATGCGTATCGGTTGGGTCAATCGCCGGGAGTGCTGCGCCAGAGGTCGGCATGATAGGTGCTCATGTCGTGACTCGAGGGATACGGTGAACGTGCCACACGCTGACGATTTCGTTCTCACAATCAACGGCGGGTCATCGAGCCTCAAGTTTGCCTTGTTCCAAGAGACGAATCGTCCGGTTGCGTTATTGCGCGGCATGATTGATCGTATCGGGCTGCCGGAGAGCATACTGATCATAACGAACCGTGAGGGCGGCCAGTTGGAACGTCGTGGGCTTACTGCATCTGACCCAGTGGCCTGCGTGGGTGTCTTGATCGGCTGGCTGGAACGCCAAATCGACATGAGGCATCTGCGCGCTATTGGTCATCGGGTCGTCCACGGTGGTCTGACGTACAGCCAACCTGAACCTGTGACTCCGGGATTGTTAGCCGAGTTGCGACGAATCAGCCCCTATGATCCGGAGCATATGCCATCTGAGCTGGCGCTCATCGAAGCCTTCGGCAAGCGCGACCCGAAGCTCCCTCAATTCGCCTGTTTCGATACGGCATTTCACCGCGACATGCCGCGGGTGGCACGCCTGCTGTCGATCCCAAGACGCTTTGACAAGTCGGGTGTGCAGCGGTATGGGTTTCACGGATTGTCCTATGCCTTCCTGATGAAAGAGTTGGCGAGAGTCGGAAAGAAGAACGAGGCCGACGGTCGCGTCATTCTGGCCCACTTGGGAAACGGAGCCAGTATGGCCGCCATCAAGGACGGAAAGAGTCTCGACACGACCATGGGTTTTACGCCGACCTCCGGCCTGCCGATGAGCCGCCGCTCGGGCGATCTCGACCCAGGACTTATTTCCTATCTGGCACGTACCGAAGGGATGAGCCCAGAGCAGTTCCATAAGATGGTCAACACAGAATCGGGCCTGCTCGGGGTCTCGGAGACCAGTTCCGATATGCGCGATCTCCTCAAGGAGGAACGGAACGATGTGAGAGCAGCCGAAGCGGTCGCGCTGTTTTGTTATCATGTGAAACGATACATCGGTTCGTTGGCTGCGGCCTTGGGCGGGTTGGATACACTGGTATTCAGTGCGGGTATCGGAGAGCACTCGCCGATCGTACGAGCGCGGATCTGTGAAGGATTGGAATTTCTCGGTATCGTCATCGATTCTGTGCGCAACGAGGCCGGTGAAGCCGTAATTTCCAAGGAAAGCAGCAACGTGACCGTACGGGTCATTCACACGAATGAAGAAAGTGAAATCGCCCGGTCCGTGATGGAGATGATCGGAGCCGAATTGTGACGACGAAAAACGAGGAGACTATGCAACGAACCAAGCCGAAGACATTGAATCCAGAGCAGCTGAAGAAAATGGGCGCCTATTGGCGAGCGGCCAATTATCTGTCGGTCGGCCAGATCTATTTGTACGACAACCCATTGCTGAAGAAACCGCTGACACGGGCTCATATCAAGCCACGCCTCCTCGGTCATTGGGGCACGACGCCGGGTTTGAACTTCATCTATGTCCATTTGAACCGTATCATTACGGAACACGACCTCAACATGATCTATATCACCGGGCCTGGCCACGGGGGACCAGGGCTTGTCGCCAATGCCTACCTCGAAGGTACGTACAGTGAAGTCTATCCGAACGTCTCGCAGGACGAGCGCGGAATGAAGCGGCTCTTCAAACAATTTTCTTTTCCGGGCGGTATTCCCAGTCATGTCGCGCCTGAGACGCCGGGCTCCATTCACGAAGGAGGTGAACTGGGGTATGCGCTCTCACATGCCTATGGGGCCGTCTTCGACAATCCGGATCTAATTGCGGCCTGCGTTATCGGCGACGGGGAAGCGGAAACGGGTCCGCTTGCTACGAGCTGGCATTCCAATAAGTTTCTCAATCCGCTCACCGACGGCGTCGTCCTGCCCATTCTCCATCTGAACGGCTACAAGATTGCGAATCCGACCGTGCTGGCCCGGATCAGTCACGACGAGCTGGATCACCTGATGCGCGGCTATGGTTATATCCCCCATTTCGTCGAGGGTAGTGATCCGGTCACCATGCACCAGCTCATGGCCATGACCCTTGATGCAGTGCTGGAGGACATCCAGCGGATCAAGGCCAATGCCCACCAAAAGGCTTCCGGCGCACGCCCGCTCTGGCCGATGATCGTGCTCAGGACGCCCAAAGGCTGGACCTGTCCACCACAGATCGACGGCAAGCGGACCGAAGACTACTGGCGGTCTCATCAAGTGCCAATGGGCGACATGGACAACGCAGCACATATCAAGATCCTCGAACGATGGATGAAGAGCTACAAGCCCCACGAGTTGTTCGACAAGACAGGAGCCCTTCAGCCTGAATTGGCGGAGCTGGCACCAAGAGGAAACCGTCGTATGAGTGCGAATCCCCACGCAAACGGCGGCCTCCTGCTCAAGGATCTACGTCTGCCTGATTTCCGGGAGTATGCCGTCAAGATTCCGGGGCCCGGCGTTCTCGAAGCGGAATCCACTCGCGTGATGGGGACGTTTTTGCGCGATACGATGAAGCTCAACATGGAGCAACGGAATTTCCGGCTTTTCAGTCCGGATGAAAACAACTCGAATCGCTGGCAAGACGTCTTGGAAGTTACCAACCGGGCTTGGATGGCGGACCGCCTTTCGTACGACGACCATCTTGCGCCGGACGGCGGGGTGATGGAGATGCTGAGTGAACACCAGTGCCAGGGGTGGCTGGAGGGATATCTCCTGACCGGACGACATGGATTTTTCTCATGCTATGAGGCCTTCATTCACATCATCGATTCGATGTTCAATCAACATGCCAAATGGCTCAAGGTCTGCAACCATATCCCATGGCGACGACCGATCGCTTCGCTGAATTACCTCTTGTCCTCTCATGTCTGGCGACAGGATCATAATGGGTTCAGCCATCAGGACCCCGGTTTCATCGATCACGTGGTCAACAAGAAGGCCGAGGTCATTCGGGTCTATCTGCCGCCCGATGCCAACACCCTCTTGTCCGTCACCGACCATTGTCTGCGCAGCCGCAACCACGTGAACGTCATCGTCGCGGGCAAACAACCGGCGCCCCAGTGGCTGAACATGGATGATGCGCTCAAACACTGCGCCGCTGGCATCGGCATCTGGGAATGGGCGAGTAACGACCGAACGAGCGAGCCGGATGTCGTGATGGCCTGCTGCGGCGATGTGCCCACACTGGAAACGCTGGCGGCCGTGTCCTTACTGCGGAAGTATCTGCCGGACGTGAAAGTGCGGGTGGTCAACGTCGTAGATCTCATGAAGCTGCAACCGCCCAATGAGCATCCGAACGGATTGCCCGACAAGGACTTCGATGCGCTATTCACGACGGACAAGCCGATCATCTTCGCGTTTCACGGCTACCCGTGGTTGATCCACCGACTGACCTACCGGCGGACCAATCACAAGAACCTGCACGTGCGCGGGTACAAAGAAGAAGGGACGACCTCAACCCCGTTCGATATGGTGGTGATGAACGATCTCGATCGCTTTCATCTGGTCGCTGACGTCATTGACCGGATCCCACTGCGCGGTTCACGTGCAGACTATGCCAAGCAGGCGCTTCGTGACAAACGCTTTGAGCACAAACAATACATTGCCAAATATGGCGAAGATATGCCGGAGATTCGGGAATGGCGGTGGACCTCAGGACAGGGGCAAGGCAAACGGCGACGTTCGTGATAACCGCATTCTCGGACGATAGCGTATGATTTAGGTCGGAAGCACAGAAGCCTCTGTTTTCGGTGGTCGAAGATGAAGGACAATTTCATGCCTGTCTTCAACAGCGTCTTCTACGAAGTGGCCGCGTTCTTGCTGCTGGCGGCAGGATGTGGCGTCGTCGCCCTCAAGCTCGACATACCTCTGATCCGGAATATGGGCTGGGTGGCGCGGGTGACTGGGCGTGGGCAGCGCCTTAAACACGACCTGATCGTCTTGGACAATGCCATGCCGTTGGGATGCGGAATGTACCTTTCATGAGCTGAACCCGTTCTTCCATGCTGAGGAGCCTCAGCCCAGGAGAGGGGATTCCGGCCGGATCCAGAGAAAGTACGCAAGTGGGTCAGTTTGAATTCAGCTAGGCCACCGCACGTAAATTCCCCAACTGATCTTATGTCGCCTAGGCTCACTAGGCTCAATACCTATTCTGCCGCGATGTGTCATGTGGCGCTGGACCGAGCGGCTCGCATGGTGGCGCGGTTCGAACTGCCGGGACCTTCCGAGACTTGGCGACACACGGCAGATGAGATCAGGCAAGCGATTTTGAAAGAAGCCTGGGACGAGAAGGTACAGTCGTTGACGGAACATTTGGGCGGAGGCGGGTTGGACGCGAGTCTGCTGGCTCTGCCGCTGCGCCGAGTCATAAAAGCCGACCATCCCTACATGATCGCGGCGACCCGCGCAGTCTCGGAACAATTAGGCGCCGGGAAGGGCCTGCTCTATCGCTACTTGCCGGACAAATCGCCTGATGGCCTCGCCGGGCATGAGGGCGCGTTTCTGCTCTGCAGCTTCTGGCTCGTGGATAATCTCGCCAAGCAAGGCCGGCTGGATGAGGCGCTGGAGCTGTACGACTCCCTCTGCGCGAGAGCCGGTACGCTCGGGTTGCTCCCTGAGGAAATCGATTCTTCGACCGGGGCGTTCCTCGGCAACTATCCGCAGGACTTCAGCCATATCGGGGTGATTTCAAGCGGGGTCAATTTGGGACGGCTCCTGAGGCAAGTCGGAGGGTCGAAATGAAGAGGGCATAAGGATCAATAGATGACACATATCAGTCAGGAAGCAGAAGATCAGGACTCACGGTTCGTTCAACCGGTCGTCGAGCCGTTTCAAAAGTTCATTCATGCCGAAACGGCAGGCGGCATTCTGCTACTGGGTGCGACGATCGCGGCGATGATCTGGGCCAATTCTCCATGGGCCGCATCCTATACGGAGTTCTGGCACACCCCTGTCAGTCTGGTGGTCGGGTCTCACACGTTGACGGAAACCTTGCTGGAATGGATCAACGATGGCCTGATGGCCATGTTCTTCTTCGTCATCGGGTTGGAAATCAAGCGGGAAATCCTGGTCGGAGAACTCGCCTCATGGCGACAGGCTGCGTTGCCTCTGGCCGCGGCGTTGGGCGGATCAATTCTTCCGGCGTTGCTCTATACGGTACTCAACGCGGGAATGGATGGCGCTAAGGGCTGGGGCATCCCGATGGCGACGGACATCGCCTTCTCGCTGGGCATCCTCTCATTGCTCGGCACACGCGTCCCGCTGGCCCTGAAAGTATTTTTGACCGCACTGGCTATCGCCGACGATCTCCTGGCGGTGTTGGTCATTGCGCTGTTTTACACCTCGACGATTTCCTGGACGAGCCTGGCGGTTGGTGCGCTGTTCCTTATCTTGATGATTGGCGCAAACATGGTGGGAGTGCGGCACCCGCTCGTGTATTCGATCCTCGGGATCGGCGGGCTGTGGCTGGCCTTTCTTCTGTCGGGTGTGCATGCCACCATCGCGGGCGTGATCGCGGCCATGACGATTCCAGCACGGACACGACTCACCGGGCGCGAATTTCTCAAGAAAGGGAAGGTGCTGCTCACGCTGTTCGAAGAGGTCGCATCGCCAGACCAACCCCCGTTAGCCAACCCAGAACAAAGTCGGGTTGCCCGCCGTATGAAAACCGCTGTCGCGCATGTTGGGACGCCTTTACAGCAATTAGAATATGCCCTGCATCCATGGGTGACGGTGGTCGTCATGCCAGTGTTCGCGCTCGCCAACGCCGGCGTGACGCTCGACGCGGACATCGTCACCATGCTGGTCACTCCGGTGGCGCTGGGAATTCTGCTCGGCCTGCTCGTGGGGAAACCTGTCGGTATCGTGCTCTCAGCCTGGCTCGCGATCCGTGGGGGCCTCGCCACGATGCCCGAGGGTGTGTCGTGGCCTCAACTTGTGGCCGTCGGTGTGCTTGCGGGGGTCGGATTCACCATGTCGCTCTTCGTCGCTGGGCTGGCCTTTCCCCGTGGACCCGTGTTGATGGCCGCCAAGGAAGGTATTCTGATTGCCTCGACGGTCGCGGGGCTGACCGGGTGGCTCTTGCTGAGATACATTCAGAACAACAAGGAGGATTGAGCCATGACTTCACTGCGAATCCAAGATCGAGCATTGTTGACTGCGACGGAGTTGGCGCTGATTGAATCGAGTGCACCCTCACGGATCAGGGCGTATACCTTTGCACAACTGAACAATCGGATCGTGCGAGTGAGAAGATTCTGGGATAAGTATCGCGAGCTGGCCCGCCAGCAACAGCGGACGACAAAGACGAGTCGGCAACAGGGCCGGCTGCAGCCGGCCCTGAACGTGCGAACCGAGCGCAAGGCGCAGGTCTTCGCCGGCGCCCTCGATCGTTTTGAGAAGCGCCTGGAGCAGTTGACAAGGGAGGCGCGTCGCCGGCCTCGCCCGCCGGCGACGCCGGTCCCCAAGAGTCTCCGTGGTCCGATCGCGCAACGCGACACGGTTCGCAGGAAGACGCAGCAGGGTCGGGCGTCGAATGAAGCCGCACAGGCGCCGCGCATCACGCGGCAGTTCCAGAAATCAAAGATGCGCGCGATTCAGGGGCATCTCAGCGCCCGTGGAAAGCGCCGCCAGGCCACGCGTGATGCCCGGTGACGAGCAAACGAACTGGCGCGGTGGCCGAGGGTGAAAAGCCTGTGGTATGCCTCACGTAAATTGTGAACGGCCGATGTAGGTATCTAGATACCGGAACCTTCAGCGATCTGGAAGCAGGTAGACCAGCATGAGTAGAAAAAGAGGGGAAGCTGAGTTGAACAAGACCAACGGTGGCGCGGCACGATCCGACGCGCTCGTGCTCTTCGGTGTGACGGGTGATCTCACCTACAAGAAGATTTTTCCGGCGCTCTATGCAATGGCAAAACGAGGCGCCTTGAGGGTTCCGGTGATCGGCGTCGCCTCCTCTCATTGGAATCTGGCGCAGTTGCAAACACATGTGAGGGAGAGCATCACACAAGCGGGTGGAATCGATCACCAGCGCGCGTTCCAGCATCTGCTCACCCTGTTCCGGTATGTAGAGGGCGACTATAATGACCGGGACACCTTCACGGCGATAAAAAAGTCGCTGGGTTGTGCTCAGCGCCCGGCGCACTACCTCGCCATCCCGCCCGCGCTCTTCGCGACGGTCATCCAAGGGCTTGGGGCGGCGGGTTTGGCCGACCGGGCACGCGTCATCGTCGAAAAGCCGTTCGGACGCGATCTGGCCTCCGCGCGAGAGCTCAACCACATCGCACAATTGGTGTTCCCGGAGGAGTCGATCTTCCGCATCGACCACTACCTTGGGAAAGAGGCGATCATGAACATCCTCTATTTTCGCTTCGCCAATTCCTTCCTGGAGCCGATCTGGAACCGCAACTGTGTGGCCAGTGTCCAGATTACGCTGGCTGAGGATTTCGGCGTGATGGGTCGCGGCAAGTTTTACGAAACCGTGGGATGCCTGCGCGACGTCGTGCAGAACCACCTGTTCCAAGTCGTGGCGTTGCTGGCCATGGAACCTCCGGCCTATCAGGGCTATGGTGCCGTGCACAGCGAGAAGGCCAAGGTGTTTCAGGCCATGCGTCCGCTGCAGCCGGACGACGTGGTGCGCGGCCAGTACGCCGGTTACCGACAGGAGCCGGGAGTGGCGAAAGGGTCCGACGTGGAGACCTTCTGCGCCCTGCGGCTGTTTATCGACTCGTGGCGCTGGGAAGGGGTGCCGTGGTACGTGCGCTCGGGCAAGTGCTTGGCGACAACAGCGGCCGAGGTCCTGGTGGAACTCAAACCCCCACCTCAACGGCTGTTTGACGATTCAAGGCCGGTGACCGGGCGGACCAACTATCTGCGCTTCCGGCTTTCCCCCAGTTCCGCCGTGGCCCTTGCCGCTCGTGTCAAGCGCGCGGGAAAGGAATTCATCGGCGACCAGCGAGAACTCTACTTGCTCGACGAGCAACCGGAAAAGGAAACGCCCTACGAGCGGCTCTTGGGTGACGCCATGGCCGGCAACGGCGCGCTCTTCGCGCATAAGGATTCAGTGGACGCCGCTTGGGCGGTGGTTGATCCAGCCCTGAAGACTCACCATCCGGTCCGGCACTACCGACGCGGCACCTGGGGGCCGAAGGAGGCGGATGCGCTCATCCGAGCAGACGGAGTCTGGCACAACCCGGTCTTAGGAGCGGCGGGGGCTAAGAAGACAGCTCAATGAAGGAATACTCGACATCGAGGTGATCAAGATTAACGGCGAGCGCCACAACGAGTCCTGGCGACTCCTCAGTGCGCATCGCAAGCAACTCGATGTGATTGTCGAAGCCTTCCTGTATCTCAAGGCGACAGGACCTACGCACGTCTCAGCCCGCGACCTGCCTAGCCCCGACGGTGTTCATATGACTCAGAACAGTGCTGGTCGGAGTCGGCAGATGGTCCGTAACTGAACCATGCTGTCGACTCCCGCCGAGCAATGACTGGCTCCTATCCCCTTCATCGCCCTGGCTGACGCCAGAACAACGTCAGTGGGCGACAGAGGCGTCGGTCAGAAACGACACTGCGTGACCTTTCGCATCCACTTTTGCAAGAACATGTTCTCCCACTTTCGGAGTCATCTTTGATCTCTTTTCAGTACTGGCATCAACATGCATGCGCACCTCAGCCCCAGATGCCTCTCTGACGACATAGTGCTCACCATCGATCTTCACGATTTCGCCCTTGACCGCCTTGCCGGCTACAAAGCTGTCTTTATCAGACACGGTCCATATCTTTCCGCCCAATTGCCCAGTGTTGAGGCTGTCTGCGGACGACGCGACGGTCGACAAACCCAGGCACAGGAAGAAGCTGCACGACAGAACACCGATGATTCTTGGAATGGATACCATTGGAGCCTCCTTGGGATAAATGTAAAACAAGCTTACGGTTAACGATACGCTCTTCGGGTCTTGCGTACTGAGCAATTATGACCAGACTCCTGCAATGCTGCTTGTCATAGTAGAGTTCGTCAATCTTGCGGCGGTAGGGCTTCAGTTGACGGCAGAAGAGAAGCAGGACCTGGTGGCATTTCCACGCGTGCTCTGATGTCAGCAGGGAGAAGCCGGGTTATCGTGGCGATAGTGGAAGCATAGAAAGAAATGACGTGGTCTTTTGACGGATCGATCGGGAGGAAATGGCGGCGTATTCCGAGCTGACCAGACGGCTGGGTTTTGAATACAACGGGCTGGTCTTGCATGAATATTACTTTGAGAACTTGACTCACGGCGGAACCAGGAATCCCGATCACGGCTCTGCTTTTGTGAAAGCTGCAGAAGACAGTTTCGGCACCTATGACATATTGAGGCATTCTTTGCGAACATCGACTGGAGGTCAGTGGAGAAGCGGCTGCAGCTGTACGAGCGGGCTTGGGGGGAATCCGTCCGAGCATAACCGGAAAGCCTTGGGCGATTCGTGATCGAGATAATACAAACGAGGACACTCCCCGGGGGGAGGACACGGTGAAAGCAACGACAACGATCCCGGCACAATCTGGAACAACGGCGTCTCGCGCTCCCCGACAGAAAGGAATCATCAAAGAAGCCATTGGTCTGTCCGATGTAAAGTCGCTCCGGGCCCAGGCCCGGCAAGGGATTGAAGACGGCGCCATGACAGCGGGCTCCAAGGCCAACGTGGAGACGGTGATCAGGCTGCTGAATGAAGCCCTGGCCACGGAAATAGTCTGCATCCTCCGCTACAAACGCCATTACTTCATGGCCAGCAGGATCAACTCTCTTGGCGTGAAGGCCGAGTTTCTCCAGCATGTCATTGAGGAACAGACCCATGCTGATCAATTGGCCGAACGCATCGTCCAACTTGGGGGGGGAGCCAAAGCTCTCTCCTGAAGGGATGCTGAGCCGAAGCCATTCAGAATATATCGAAGGAGAATCATTGGTGGAGATGATCACGGAAGATCTGGTTGCCGAACGGATCGCAATCGACAGCTATCGCGAAATGGTTGCCTATGTTAGCACAGATGATCCCACGACTCGTAAAGTCTTGGAAGGGATCCTGGCACAAGAGGAAGAACATGCAGAAGACCTGGCCAGCCTCCTGAAGAAGCTGGTCCAGTAAGCGAGTGCTCATCTGGGTCCCATCTGACCCTACAGGGCCTGTCGTGGGACAAAGGGCCCGTGCTGTGTCGTCTCATGCGGATTGTCAAGGCACGACGATGGTTGTCCACAATTCACCGATTTGAGATGTCCCTTTTTAGCCAACCCAGAACAAAGTCGGGTCGCTCGCCGTGACCTCCAGTCCATCTTGTCTATGACGACCACCGGCCTTACATCATTGATGGGCTAAGCATACGGTCGCCGACTGCGGCAGCGTTTCCTGTGTATCATGTGCTCGTTCGTCATTCTTTGTCTTGGCTCAGACCCTGCAAATTCTTTGGATAAACAAACATATGAATTTCCTCTTATAAATATGCTATCGAAGGGGGCTGTGAACGGAGTCCAGTTAGAATCATCCAAGAATGTCAAAGGGGAGGAAAGCGATGGGCCGGGGGGTGTCTTGCGATCGATTGATAGTTGGAATACTTTCTCTTATGGTTCTGCTGGCAGGGCAAGCCTATGCTGGCGATACAGATGACAAGAAGCTGGGTGACTCAGAGCCGAAGGAGTTGCTCGATTGTCGGTACGGGCAAGCCTATGGGAAAACCGATGGTGAAACAGTCGGTGAAGCCTTTCCCTCCGACGACCTGTTCCGTCCCCTGTTGGCGGATCCCAAGCAGCCGCAGTTCTTTGCAAACTGGCGATCGACGCGATCACGTACCGACCGCACAACCTCCAATATCGGGTCGGTTGCGATCGGAGAAAACTTCGGCTTTTATACGAGGCGGGACGGGTGCAATGGGTGGCAGATCAGCCTGCTCACCGGCGTTTTTGCCCAATTCGACCTAGATGAAAAGAATGCCCAATTGGTGAACACGGACTTCAATGTCGGCATACCGATTACATGGCGCTCAGGAAATTGGTCCGCAAGATTGCGCTATTATCATCAAAGCAGCCACATCGGCGACGAATTTGTGGGAGCCAATCCAGGATTCAAGTCGATTACGTTTATCCTTGAAGAGGTGGACGCAATTCTTTCCTACGACTACAGATGGCTGCGTGTCTATGGAGGGGGCGGGTATCTGGTGCATCGAGAACCGGCAACATTCGACCGCGGGAAGGTTCAGTGGGGATTCGAAGCACGGGCTCCATCCATGCGTACACGGATCTTGGTGCCGTTCCTCGACCGGCTCGTCGTGACACCTGTGCTCTCGGCGGATTTCAAGTCGATACAGGCACACGAGTGGATTATCGACACCAATGTGCTCGGTGGGTTCGAATGGTCCCGAACGGGCTCGCTCCGCCGTTTTCGAATCATGGCACACTACTTCCATGGATTTAACCCCTATGGTCTGTTTGCGATCAACCAGAAGATCGAATCGATCGGCCTAGGGGCCTATTTCATGTTTTAGCGGTTCTCGGGGGGCGATCCTCGTCTTTCAGTAGTGGGGTGTGAGAGATGAATAAAACAACTTCCTTTTCTATTTGGTATGTGCTCCTCGCCATTATGGCCGTGGTGCTCGTCCATGACTTTATTCACGCGCTGAACAAGGTCGAGGAACTCCCCTACAGTCAGTTTAAAAGTTTGGTGGTGGCTGGGAAGGTGGCAGAAGTCTCGGTGACGAGCCAAGTGCTGACCGGCAAGTTGAAACCTGAGGGCGAATCAAAGGAGCCGAAAGCCTTTGCGACCGTCCGGGTTGAAGACCCGGACCTTGTCCGGGAACTCGATCAACATGGAGTGATCTTTACCGGCGTCATTGAATCCACGTTTTGGCGTGATCTTCTATCCTGGATCATCCCGGTCGCGCTGTTCGTTGGTATCTGGTTCTTTATCTTTCGACGATTGGGACAGGCTCAGGGCGGCTTCATGCAGGTCGGGCAATCCAAAGCCAAGATCTACATGGAGAAGGACATCAAGGTGACGTTTGCGGATGTCGCCGGTGTGGACGAGGCGAAGGAAGAATTGCAGGAGGTGATTGAGTTCCTGAAGACGCCGGAGAAGTTCACCAAACTCGGCGGAAAGATTCCCAAGGGGATTCTGCTGGTCGGACCTCCGGGGACCGGCAAGACGTTGCTGGCCCGTGCTGTGGCCGGCGAGGCCGGCGTGACGTTCTTCAGCATCAGCGGCTCGGAGTTTGTCGAAATGTTCGTTGGGGTCGGGGCTGCTCGGGTCCGTGATCTCTTCGATCAGGCTAAGCTCAAAGCCCCCTGCATCATTTTCATCGATGAATTGGATGCGCTCGGAAAAGCGCGTGGCGCAGGGCCTATGGGGCATGAGGAACGGGAACAGACGCTCAATCAGTTGCTAGTTGAGATGGATGGCTTCGATCCGCGCATCGGGGTCATTCTTATGGCCGCAACCAATCGCCCCGAGATTCTTGATCCCGCGTTGCTGCGGGCCGGCCGATTCGATCGACATGTGGTGGTGGACCGTCCGGACAAGATCGGTCGCCTCGCCATTCTTCGTGTGCATGCCAAACAGGTGACGCTGGGTCCCGACGCCGATCTCGAAAACATCGCCGCGATGACCCCTGGGTTCTCCGGAGCCGATTTGGCCAACATCATCAACGAGGCGGCGTTGCTGGCGGTGCGCCGTGGTAAGGATGAGGTCGGTTTTTCCGAATTACAGGAGGCGGTCGAGCGAGTCATTGCCGGCTTGGAGAAGAAGAATCGTGTCCTGAATAAAATGGAGAAGGAGCGGGTGGCCTACCATGAGACGGGCCATGCCCTCATTGCCATGTCGTTGCCGGGGATGGATCAGGTGCAGAAGATCTCCATCATTCCCCGAGGTGTGGCGGCACTCGGCTACACGTTGCAGCTCCCGACAGAGGACCGGTTTCTCATGACGAAATCTGAGTTGGAGAATAAAGTTGCCGTGTTACTCGGTGGTCGGATCGCCGAAGAAACGATCTTCGGCGAAGCTTCGACGGGAGCGCAGAACGATCTCGTGAAATCCACCGACATCGCCAAAAGTATGGTGAAGGCCTACGGGATGAGCGAAAAACTGGGCACCATCACGTTGGAACGAGAACGACAGCCTCAGTTCCTCCAACTTCCTCTCGCGTCGGAAAAAGGCGATTATTCCGAAGAAACCGCCCGTGAAATCGACTGCGAGGTTCGGCGGATCATTGACGAGCAGTACGGGCGCGTGAGGCAAATGCTAGAAGAAAGGAAAACCGCCCTACACCAGGGTGCGCAGCTCTTGCTGGAACGCGAGGTGATGACCGGGGCTGAGCTAAAGGCAATCCTAGAGAGTGCGTGAAACGACTTCTGAACGTTCATGCAGCTTTGAGCCTAGGATCGGATGGATGGAACAACAGGCAACGATCTCGATCGAAGATAATATCATCCGCTGCCGTGGGGCTTGGGTCCTTTCGAACCTGACCCAGCTGGAGCGAGGCAGTCGAGCGCTTCGATGGCCGGATGAGTCCCCGGTTCTCTGCGATGCCGGAGGAGTGACCGCCATGGATACAGGCGGAGCGATCGTGCTCCAGCGTTGCATCGACACCCTGCGGCGCAAGGGCCAACAGATGTCACTCGAAGGGCTCAGACCTGAGTTCGAGGAGTTGCTCCGAAAGATTGAAGCGCAGTGGCCTCAATCGGAGCATGGAAGCGCGATCCGGAGGGGGGGATGGACCGACAGTCTTGCCCAAGCTGTACAATCTCGGCAAGTTTCTATACTTCGCGCGCTCGCCTTTCTCGGAGAAAGCACCATCGCATTGGGACGATCGCTGATACGGCCACGTTCCATCCGATGGCGGACACTGTTGCGGTTCGTGGAGCTGGACGGTCTACGAGCCTTGCCGATCACCGGCCTCCTGACCTTTTTGGTCGGTGTCGTCATTGCCTATCAGGGGGCGGAACAGCTCAGGAAGTTCGGTACGAACATTTTTATCGTGGATCTGGTCGGCATCTCGCTGTTGCGTGAAATTGCGCCGTTGATCGTGGCGATCCTCATCGCCGGCCGTTCGGGATCAGCTTATGCGGCGGAGATCGGCACGATGAAGGTCACAGAAGAATTGGATGCGGTGCGCACATTGGGCATTTCGCCCATGAACCTGCTCGTGCTGCCGCGCGCGCTCGCCTTGGTCATCGCTCTCCCGCTGTTAACTGTGTACGCAGATGTCGTGGGCGTCTTCGGAGGTATGCTGATTGCGTTGGGAGAGCTCAATGTGAGTTTCGCGGAGTTTATCGCTCGGTTTGAGGAAGCGGTGCCTGTGCGACACTTTCTGATCGGATTGGGCAAGGCGCCCTTCTTTGCGGCGATTATCGCCTTGGTGGGCTGCTATCAAGGATTTCAGATTCGTGGGGGCGTGGATGACGTTGGTCGCCATACCACTATCAGCGTCGTGCAGGGGATTTTTTTCGTGATCGTGTTCGATGCGGTCTGCAGCATCCTGCTCAATTGGTGGGACCTGTAACATGTTGTGCAACCTGTGTGAAAGGTAACCTCTGATGCCGTCGGCCACGAACACGGACAGTCCGGTGATTGACGTGAGCCATGTCGTGACGAAGTTTGGGAACGCCGTCGTGCACGAGGATGTCAGTCTGTCCATCCAACGTGGCGAAATTTTCGCAATTGCCGGAGGCAATGGGTGTGGTAAGACCACCTTGCTGCGGGAGATCATCGGTCTGATCATACCCTCGGCCGGAACGATACGGCTGTTCGGAATCGATAGCCGACATTTGGAGGCGGGCGATGGTCATCCAGTCCACCGCCGATTCGGTGTCATGTTCCAGTATGGGGCGCTGTTCAGCTCGTTCACGCTGGCGGAGAATGTTGCCGTGCCGCTGCGCGAGCATACGACACTGAGTGCAGGACTGATCCGTGATATTGTCGCAGCCAAGATTGCGATGGTGGGCTTACCTCCGGATAGTGCCGTGAAATATCCAAACGAACTAAGCGGTGGGATGCGCAGACGAGCTGCGCTCGCCCGAGCGATCGTTATGGATCCAGAATTGTTATTTCTCGACGAGCCGACGGCCGGGCTCGATCCGATCATCGCCGCGGGATTTGATGATCTCGTTCTCTCGTTAAAGGATCTCTTGGGACTGACGGTGGTGATGGTGACGCACGATCTGGACTCGTTGTGGCGCATTGCTAATCGTGTAGCAGTCCTGGGAGGCGGGAAGGTACTGGGCGTGGGGAGCATGCAGGAGTTATCACGGGCCGATGATCCCGTCATCCGTGAATATTTCCACGGCTCACGCGGTAGGGCAGCGAGCGAACAGGCGGCCTGGAACACGAGGGAACGTCGCGCGTGAAATACCTATTCAGCAGGACAAGGACGAGCAACTGAAGGGGAACTGAATGGAACCCAAGGTCAACTATGTTCTCGTGGGATCATTCGTGGCGTTACTCGGCGCGAGCATCCTTGCCGGTATTCTGTGGTTGGGAAAGTCCGACTACCGAGGCTCTTATGACCGGTACGTGGCCTATATGAAGGAGTCGGTCGCAGGATTGAGCGTGAACTCGACCGTCAAGTATCGAGGCGTCGATGTAGGGCGGGTCAAGGACATTGCCTTAAATTCTGATAATCCCAAGGAAGTTCTGCTGACGATGGATATCGTGCGGGGAACACCCATCAAGACCGACACGGTTGCTGTACTCGAAACCCAGGGGCTCACCGGTCTTGCGACCATCAATTTGACCGGCGGAAGCAAGGAGGCTCCTTCGTTGCAAGCTGAGGACGGGCAAGCCTATCCGGTCATCAAGACCGGTCCCTCCCTATTCGTCCGCTTGGATGAGGCAGTGTCTCGTCTATTGGCGGAAGAAGGTCTGGCCCAACTGTTGGTCGATCTTGATACAGCGGTGAAAGGGGTGGGGAAGGTCTTGGATGAAGAAAATCGCACACTGCTCAAGAGGACGATTACGGATCTCGCCGATGTTGCGCAGACCGTTGCGGCCCACAAGGTGCAAATCGAACAAAGCCTTGACGGTGCCGCACGAAGTGCCGACAATCTTGTCAAGTTGACGGCGTCGTTGAATGCGCAGGTTCCTACCGTACTCGCGGGAATCAACAAGAGTGTTGCAACCTTGGGGACTGCGACGGACGAGCTGGCTCGGACCAGCAAGACCATGGGAACGGTCGTCAATGAGGCCAGACCAGAACTGCAACAATTCAGCCGACGCACTCTGCCCGAAACCGGCCTATTGGTGACGGAGCTCCGACAGCTCACGAGTACGTTAACTCGCGTGGCACGGGAGTTGGAACGAGAACCGAGCTCGTTGGTGTTTGGACGAAAGACACCGCCGCGCGGTCCAGGGGAATAATGTCCTGAAATATCATGCCATGAAGAAGTATCAACT
Source organism: Nitrospira sp. (assembly GCA_029881435.1). Classification (GTDB taxonomy): domain Bacteria; phylum Nitrospirota; class Nitrospiria; order Nitrospirales; family Nitrospiraceae; genus Nitrospira_D. Next base: position 27,179 of record JAOUMR010000005.1, on the reverse strand, counting down.
TATCCATGTCCTGTGCGCTGTGTTGGTTATGACGACAACCGGTTGTCTATCGACCCGAACGGATTCTCCGGAAATCCATACGTATCACTTGAGCCTTGATGGCTTGCAGAGTGAAGAGCGTCCTGTCGAGACGGACGGTCCAGTGTTGCTCGTGAGTCCACCTCAAGCGGAGCCGGGCTTTGAAACGCAGCGCATGGTGTACGTCAAACGTCCGTACGAACTCGAATATTTTGCTGTGAATCAGTGGGCTGACAGCCCGGTGCGCATGCTCCCCCCCCTGATGGTCCAGGTGCTCAATCAGAGTGGGACATGGCGGACCGTGATTTCCTTGCCGAGCGCAGTCAGTGGGGACTATCGCCTTGACACGTACGGAGTTCTTTTGCAGCAAGAATTTCTCCAACAGCCCAGTCGAGTCAGAGTGACGGCTCGATTGCAGCTCGTGGACTTGAAAGAATCAACGATTCTCGGAGCCCGAGCGTTCGAGGCAGTGGAGAATGCTCCGAGCGAGAACGCCTATGGAGGGGTCCTAGCCGCCAATCGAGCGGTCACTAGCATGCTTGATCAGATCGTTTCGTGGCTTCGGCAATGCGTACAGCATTCGACGGGGTGCGATCGCTCATAAAGTGCGTGCTGGATCTGGTGGAAAGAGAAAGCCGTGAAGTATCCCAGCCTCTATGTCCTGTGTGTGTTGACGACGGCTTATTGTCTCATGGCGTCCACACCCAGCCTCGCCGCGAATGAGCGAAATCTGGTGCGAGGCAAGAAGCTCTATGAGAAGTATTGCCTGGCCTGTCACGGTCCGCAAGGTCGAGGGGATGGAGCCGTGCAGTTTGACCCGCCTGTGGCGGACCTGACATCGAGCGACGTGCTTCTGAAGCCGGACTCTCGCCTCTTAAAGAGCATCCATGAGGGACGACCGAATACCGCCATGGATGCCTGGAAATCAAGACTATCAGACGAGGCCATCCGCGATGTGTTGGCCTATCTCCTGACCTTGCCCCGATGAGCGTGCCCGACTATTTAGCTGGTGCCTCACCCCGTGGCCTTCCTAACAGTCGTTCTGGGGATTCCAGTTAAGGCGCTGTATCAAGGTACGGTCCTTCACCGGCATGCTGAGTGTAGCGCGAAAGAGGATGTTTCCCAACCAGATGGACCAGTCACTGCCAAAGGGTGTGGCCAAGAGGTGCGAGTGAAGACGCAGGAATTGATCGATCGTCAACCGATCGTAGGCTCGATGGCGGGCGTCACGGCAGCTGATGCGGCAGCGCGCATTCTGACTGACGGCTATAATGAATTGCCTTCCTCTAAGCCGCGCAGCACGTGGGCGATCGCGTTCAATGTGGCACGCGAGCCGATGTTCATGCTGTTGATGGCTTGCGGTGCGATTTACCTGATCCTCGGGGATGCCCAAGAGGCGCTGATGCTGCTTGGGTTTGTCTGTATCGTGATAGGCATCACGGTATTCCAGGAACGCAAAACAGAGCGCGCATTGGAGGCGCTGCGCGACTTGTCTAGCCCGCGCGCGTTGGTGGTCCGTGATAGTGAACCAATTCGGATTCCCGGCCGAGATGTCGTGCGCGGCGATCTCATCCTGCTCGCCGAGGGGGATCGCGTGCCGGCCGATGCGGTGCTGAACTCTTGTTCGGTCTTGGCCATTGACGAGTCGCTGCTGACGGGGGAATCCGTTCCCGTGCGAAAGAGGGCCGGTCAGGCTCATGAGACACAATTGGGTCGGCCGGGGGGAGACGATCTGCCCTTCATCTATTCAGGGTCGCTGGTGGTGCAAGGCACAGGGACAGCAACGGTTCAGGCAACCGGACCGCGCACCGAAATTGGCCGTATCGGCAACGCGTTGACCCGTATGGAACAGGAACCGACCCGCATTCAGCGTGAAACCGGGGTTGCCGTGAAACGACTCGCCTGGGTCGGTTTAGCACTGGCGGCCCTTGTGGCCATCTGGTATGGCGTGACCCGCACTGATTGGCTCAATGGATTGCTCGTTGGGATTACGCTGGCCATGGCCATTTTGCCGGAAGAGTTACCGGTCATTCTCACGATCTTTCTTGGGTTGGGTGCGTGGCGCATTTCCAAGAAGCGAGTATTGATTCGTCACATCCCCGCAGTCGAATCGCTTGGATCGACCACGGTGCTCTGTGTCGACAAGACCGGTACGCTGACGCAGAACCGTATGGCGCTGGTGGTGGTATCTGTCGACGGACAGTCGTTCGATGTCACTGCGCTTGCCCCCAGGGGTCTCCCCGAGACGTTTCACGAGCTGCTGGAGTTCAGTGTCCTGGCAAGCCAACGCGATCCGTTTGACCCGATGGAAAAGGCCATACGTGAGGCGGGACAGACGCTTCTTGCCGGCACAGAACATTGGCACGAGGACTGGATGCTGGTGGAAGAGTATCCGTTATCGCCGGAGCTGCTGGCGATGTCCCGGGTGTGGCAATCACCAGAGGGAGATCGGTATGTCATTGCCGCCAAGGGTGCCCCTGAAGCGATCGTAGAGTTGTGCCACCTGGATCCGCAACGAGCCGAAGCGGTCAGCCGGCAGATCAATGTCATGGCGGAGCAAGGCTTGCGCGTATTGGGTGTGGCTCAGGCGAGTTTCACGCGCACCGCCTTGCCGGACATCCAGCATGATTTCGAGTTCCATCTGCTTGGGCTTATCGGCCTGCTGGATCCGGTCCGACCCGCCGTGCCCGACGCAATCAAGGAAAGCCAAGAAGCCGGTATTCGGGTGGTGATGATGACGGGGGATCATCCGATGACAGCGCGGAAGATCGCTCAGCAAATCGGCCTCGTGTCTGACGATGGCATCATTTCCGGGTCGGAGATTGATACAATGAGCGATGCGGAGTTGCAGCGTCAGGTTGGCCGTATCAACGTATTCTGTCGGGTCGTGCCGGAGCAAAAACTTCGTCTCGTGAATGCGCTCAAGACCAGCGGTGAAATCGTCGCGATGACCGGGGACGGCGTCAACGATGCTCCGGCACTGAAGGCGGCGCATATCGGTATCGCCATGGGGGGGCGCGGGACCGATGTGGCGCGCGAAGCGGCGGCGGTCGTGTTGTTGGATGACGATTTCTCATCGATCGTTGAGGCGGTGAAGCTGGGTCGACGGATTTTCGACAACCTGAAGAAGGCCATCGCATTCGTGATCGCGGCGCATTTCCCGATTATCGGTTTGTCGCTCGTACCGGTCATGTTGGGCTGGCCGTTGATTCTGTTGCCGGTCCACATCCTATTCCTGCAGTTGATTATCGACCCGGCCTGTTCAATCGTCTTCGAAGCGGAAGCGGAAGAAAACGAGGTTATGCGCCGACCGCCACGTGTGCCCGATGCCCCGCTCTTTGATCGATCCACCATCACGCTGGGTCTGGTGCAAGGGCTCTGTCTGTTCCTGATCGTGCTAACGATCTTCTCAATGTCTCTGTACCGTGGTGACGGTGCGGAGCATGCACGAGCACTGACGTTCACGGCACTGATATTGGCGAGCCTCGGACTTATTGTCACCAATCGGTCTTGGTCCCGCTCGATGGCCGACATGTTTCGCGTGCCCAATCAAGCCCTGTGGTGGGTGATCGGGAGCGCCCTGGCGTTATTGACGCTTGTGCTGACTATTCCGTTCCTGCGGGGGGTATTTCGGTTCTCAGCACTCGAGCCCATTGATTTGGCGGTGTGTGTGGCTGCCGGGATTTTAAGTCTCGTCACTTTCGAAACGACGAAGCGGTTTGGCGGAGGCACTGCGAAGGACGTACCCATCCCTCAGATCCCGATATCCCCTCTGAGTCCGAAGAAGTTTGGGGGCTGAATGGACATCGGTGATTGCGCGAGGCGAGGCACCGCCACACATGCAGCCGGTGGTCGGGTTCAGCAGGACTTGACGGACGGGAGGCCCTGATGGCTGCGTCGGATTGCTCCGATCTCGATTCGGATTATGAGCATCTGCTGATGCTCTGGACCTCCGGGGTTCGGGACTATCATTCGATGCTGTCCGACTATCTCACGGCCAACTCCATTTTCGTGGCGGTGATCGGTCTGATTGTGTCACGGGAATTGCTGCCCTTGTCCCTCACCGGCATGATTGTCCTGCTCTGTGCCTTTGGCGTGCTCATGTGTCTTCAGATGGCAATCGTGCTTGGACGATTGTCAGGTCAGAATGCCTTGTGGGAGTGGCGGTTGCGGGGAATCGAGCAATCTCCAGGCTGGGATCGGCAGCAGCTGGTCACAAGCCTCTATCAGCTTCATGAAACGAGACAGCCGATTCAAGATCCACGGAACGAGCCACCGGTGTTTTTGCCGAACTGGGCCTTTCGCCAACACCGTCGATGGTGGGCCCATAGAGCAGTCAGCTTTCCCTGGTTTTTCGGCTCGGTGTACGGGGTGTTTCTTGTCTGGGCTGCGACACAGATAGTCCGATAAGTCGCGAGCAGCAAGATGAATCCACTAAATAAAGAGGCAATAATGTGATAACAGATTGCAGGCGCGTCCGTGTTTCTCGTGGCGCAGGTGTTTCATCAACCTGCCTGGAGCGAGGGTTCTGGTGCGGAACGCCCGGCAAGTCAGCCGCACCGTGTCGTCATGCACCTCAACTCCGGCGACGAGAAGGTCCAACGGGGTGCCCTCAACAACATTTGCTGACGAACTGACTGAGTTGAAACGCACCTACGGGCTGAACCATGCGGCTTGCTCCGATACGATGAAGGCGACGAGAGAAGATGTGATCAGCGAGGTGGATGAAGCGGTACCGGCAATGGTTCGACTCATGGAGCGACAAGAACAAGGGTGGGCCTATATTAAACCATAGCAATGAGCGGTGAGCGGATACCCGAAACTTAGGAGGGGGGATGGAACAGAAGAGCAAAGTGTATATGTATCAAACCACAGTGAAATGGACAGAACAGCGCAAGGGAGTCATCTCCTGCGAAGGGAAACCAGATGTGCAAGTAGCCACCCCTCCCGAGTTTAAAGGACATGAGGGGATTTGGTCTCCCGAAGACCTCTTTGTAGCGTCCGCGAACGTCTGCTTGATGACCACGTTTCTGGCCGTGGCGGAGCGAGCCGGACTCGCCTTCTCCAGCTATGAAAGCACGGCGGAGGGTCGGCTGGAGCTAGTAGAGGGCAAATTTCAATTCACCACTATTACGATCAGGCCTTCGATCACAATGAAGTCCGGGGATGATGTGGTTCAGGCCAAGGAGTTGATTGAAAAGGCTGAGCGGAATTGCCTGATATCCAATTCGATGAAAGCCACAGTCACACTCGAGCCGGTCATTCGCTAGCCTTGTAGACGAGCTACCCTTTACTGTGGGTCTAGGCCGCACTGCCTCACTTGGCCCAAATTTTTGGCGGCCACCGCTGCTTCCCACTCTGGGTCGCAAGAGAGAAGCCGAACCCTCACTGGATCTAGGAGCCGGGAATCGACCCGGACTCGAACGTCTTTTCCAACTCCATCCGTCCCCAGTATAATCTCGCACCCAGTCAATCCCCTGAGACCGATACCTTGCGCCTTCAACACCGCCTCTTTCGCAACCCAGTAGCGGAAGAAAATGGTTGCTCGCTGCTTTTGAGCTAATTGCATGATCGCCGTGTGTTCTGATTGAGAAAAAAAACGCCTGGATAGATTCTCAACCGGGACATCTGAACGAACACGTTCAAGATCGATTCCGACTTCTTGTGCTCGTGAGACCGCCACGAGCGCGCGGCCATGGGCATGAGACAAATTGAACGTGATGGTCGATCGATCTCGTAATTCCTTTGCCAACAGGGGCTTGCCTGATTCGGTACGATCGAAGCGTACCGAACCAGGTCCGATACCCAGATATTGACTGAGCACTGCTCTGAGGCCTCCGTGAGCCAGCACGTAGCGATTGCGGTCTCTTTCTCGAATAAAGCGAGTGGCACGTTCCCGCTCCAGATCATCCAACCACTCCCTACATCGCGCCAGACAGTATGAGGATCCGTCGAGCGTGATGCCCCAGATATGAACGGTATTTGGTTCAAGGTCGATGGAATGCAACCAGTCATCACAGGTGGCACGCTCAATCGAGTGGAATGAAATCAGCACAATTGCATCCTTGATTCCGAGAGTGTATCAATCGATCGAACAAGGCATATGGAGAAGATCACGCAGCTCTATTTACAGGTCGGACAGATGAATCCTGAGACTCGTCGTCGATAAAGCGCCGAATATGGCTAGATACGCTCTCCACATGCGGTGAAGCAAGAAGGTCTGCTGTACGACGAACCGCAACCTCTATGGTCAGGCTTCCATCGCCTGCCAGCTTGCCCCAACCATATCTGGTATCGTGGTCCGCAATCCGCTGTGAAGCCACGATGTTAAGAATGCGGCCGGGGTAGGTATGCAGAGTGTAGGAGGCGGCTGACCGGAACATCGCCTGTTGAATGCGTTTGAGTTGACGCTGTCTCAGTTCATCATCGGTCGGTTTTCGGAAAGCCGACCGAACCTTCTCATACTTACGGTGCATGATCAGCAACCAATCTTTCATAGGTGTACGGTGGAGTTCGTCAAGGGTGCTCGTGGTCATCGAAAGGATTCTCAGCGGAAGTGCAAATCTGAGGGAGAGATCACTATGACGCGTGTGATACGAAGTCGGATGCCAGCTATTCAAGATGATCAAAATGGCAACGGTGTTCTGTTCGCCTAATTGTTGTGCCATCTCATAGGCGACCAGCCCACCAGTACATGCACCAACGAGAACATAGGGGCCTTGTGGAAGGCATCTACGGATCTCTGTAACGTAGTGTTTTGCCATTTCAGGGACTGAAAGAAACGGGTCCTCTTTTCCATCGAATCCTCGGGCTTGTAAGCCGTACACCGGGTTCGCACGGCCGAGGAGCCGAGCGAGATTGGCGAACCACAACACATCGCCACCTACTCCTGGCACCAAAAACACCGGGATGCCCGACCCGTTGGGCTGCATTACCACCAGGGATTGCCAAGGGAGTGCCCACTGTTCCTGTGTAAGAACCGACGTGAGCGTGGCAATGGTTGGAGCTTGAAACAATGTCGATAGCGGAAGATGTCTGCCGTAAACCTGTTCAATGAGATAGAATAGGTGAGCTGCTTTGAGTGAGTGGCCGCCGAGATCGAAAAAGTTGTCGTGAATCCCGACCTGGTCGACCCCAAACACCTGTTGCCACAAAACCGCCATTTGTATGTCCATGCGATCGGACGGTGCAACAAAAGCCGCATCGCTCGTGAGTGTGGAGACAGGAGCCGGTAAGGCGTTCCGGTCGACCTTATTATTGGCCGTCAATGGCATGGCATCCAGAAACACGAAGAGTGAAGGAACCATATAGTCGGGAATTTCTGACCTCAGAAACGAGCGAAGCTCCGGTTGGTTTGGCGCAGGGCCATCCTGGCAGACCACATAGGCCACTAGCTGTTTGACACCGTGTTGATCTTCTCGTGCCATGACCACTGCCTGACGGACGGCTTGATGGCGGCTCAAGGCGGTTTCGATCTCGCCCAATTCAATCCGGTACCCTCTTATCTTGACTTGGTGATCCAAACGTCCGAGATGCACAATGCGTCCATCCGGTCGATACCGCGCCAAGTCTCCTGTTCGATACAGTCTCGCGAGAGGCTCTGCAGAAAATGGATGAGGAATGAACCGCTCTTCGGTTAACTCAGGTCGCCCCCGATAGCCTCGTGCCAATCCAAGGCCTCCGATATAGAGTTCACCGGCAACACCGACCGGAACTGGCTGGAGAAATTGATCCAGGATGTACACGTCAGTATTGGCAATGGGTCTGCCAATGGTGATGTCCTGATCATTCCGTTCGATTCTCTCGATCGTAGACCAAATCGTGGTTTCGGTCGGGCCATACATATTCCATAGGGTTTCACTCCGATCTAACAATGTCACCGCAAGATCAGGGGGAAGAGGCTCACCTCCGCAGAGTATCGTCAGTCTAGTACTGCCCTGCCACCCGGCCTCAACCAACATTCTCCATGTGGCGGGGGTCGCTTGCATGATCGTCGGCTGAACGGCTTCACAGAGAGCTCGCAGTTGTCGTCCATCCATGGCAACAGCACGAGTGGCGATTTCGACGCGAGCCCCGACCAGCAGTGGCACGTACAGTTCTAACCCGGCGATATCAAACGACAAGGTTGTGACAGAGAGCATGACATCTTGAGCGGAACATCCTGGTTCTTGTCGTATCGACCATAAGAAGTTCACCAGCGCTCTGTGCGGAATTTCCACCCCCTTCGGCTGTCCCGTCGACCCCGATGTATACAGGATGTACGCCAAATCCTGAGGCGTGGCGGTAGGTGGAAGATTGTGGTCGGGCTCCTGTGCGATCCGTTCCTGCTCTTGATCGAGACACAGTGTGCGGCAGACTTGGGCATCAAACCGATCGGACAGCGAGGCGGATGTGAGCACGGCGATGAGTGAGGCATTCTCCGACATGAACCGAAGTCGATCCCGTGGATAATCAGGGTCGAGTGGCACGTAGGCCGCACCGGTTTTAAGCACGGCCAACAATGCAATGACCATCTCCACGGATCGTTCAAGACCGATCCCCACCGCCGCCCCTGGACGAGCACCCTGTGTTTGGAGATAGCGTGCTAGCTGATTAGCCTGGGTATTGAGCTGACTGTACCGAAGGGTCTTCTGCCCCATCGACAACGCAACCGCGTCAGGCATCCGATCAACCTGCGCTTCAAATAGCTGAGGAAAACATGCAGACTGTGGATACTCTCTTTGCGTGCGGTTCCAATCCTGTAACATCTGTCTGCGCTCGAATGCTGTCACTGTCGGAAGCTCGGACAGTTTGTTTTGAGGATTAGCCAATGCGCTCTGGAGCAGGGTCTTGTACTGTTGCAACATCCGTTCAGCCGTGTGTGCCTCAAAGAGGTCGGTATTGAAAGACAGATAGGCCTTTCGGGAGATTTCGGTTTCAATCGTTAAACTTAGGTCGAATTGTGCGGCGTGTGTCTCCGCCTCGAACGGCACCCAGCTCAACCCCTGAACGTTGATCTCCCCGATGGGAGCGTTCGGTACATTGAAAAGAACCTGCACCAGCGGGGCAGAGCTATTGTCGCGGGAGGAGTGCATCGTTTCGACCAACTTGTCGAATGGGAAGTCTTGATGGGCGTAGGCCTCTAGCGCTGTTTCACGTACCCGTGCCATCAACTCGACGAACGTTGGATTGCCGGAGAGATCTGTACGCAAGACGAGTGTGTTGACAAACGAGCCGATGATCGCCTCGACTGCGGATTGAGTCCGATTGGCGATGGGAGAGCCGACGGCAAGGTCGGTCTGGCTGGAATAGCGACTCAAGAGTATCTGGAAACAGGCTAGCAGGGTCATGAATACCGTCGCATTGTGGTCTGCACTGAACTGCTTCAGTCGTTCGATCAACGACGAGGGCAACTCCAGCATGCGATGGGAGCCATTAAATGTCTGCAACGCAGGCCGTGGGTGATCGGTCGGCAACGAAAGCTTGGAAAGTCCGGCCAGCTTCTTCTGCCAATAATCCGATTGTATGCTGAGCCAGTCATCGGTCAGACAGCGCCGCTGCCACACCGCGTAGTCGGCATACTGAATGGGGATCGGCTTTGGCGAAGGAATCTCTCCGCGGCTAAACGCGTTGTAGAAGAACGCGAACTCGCGGCCAATGATCCCGAACGACCACTGGTCACCAATTATATGGTGCATCGTGAGCACCAACACGTGATCTTCGGGCTCGATCTCGATCAAGAGGAATCGTGCGAGAGGACCTTGCTCGAGATCAAACGGCTGGTTCGCTTCCTGCTCTACAAGCCGAGCCGCCTGCTGCCGTCGCTGTTCGCGTGGCAATTGCTGAAGATCCGTTTCGACCCAATGAGGAGGGCGAAATGGGTGGATCATTTGGACCGGTCCGTCACCACTCATCATGAACGTCGTCCGAAATGCCTCATGGCGGCGACAGATGGCATCGATCGTATTCCGGAGAGCCACTTTGTTGAGTCGTCCCATCTGTCTCGACGCAAACGGCATGTTATACGCCGTGCTCTGAGGAGCCAGCTGATGCATCAACCACATGCGTTGCTGAGAATAGGAAAGGGGGAGTGGCTGATCTCTGGGGACCGGAACGATCGACGGCATCATGGATGCCTTCTCCTCCTGGCGCAATCGCGTCACTTCTTCTGCCAATGCCGCAATCGTCGGTCGCGCAAACAGCGCCGGAAGTGAGATATCAACCTCAAATAGCTCACGTATTCGAGAGACGAGCTGAGTCGCCAAGAGCGAGTGGCCTCCCTGCTCAAAGAAGTTGTCGTGGATGCCCACCTCCGGGACTTGAAGCACGGATTTCCACAACTCAGCCAGGGATTCTTCAACCTGATTTCTGGGAGCAACCCTGGACACCGCCCGAGTGGTGGTGTCGTCCGGAGCGGGAAGGGCGCTGCAATTCACCTTTCCGGTGGCATTAAGCGGCATGCTATCGAGGCACAAAATGACGGAGGGCACCATATAATGCGGTAATCGAGTTGCGAGATAACGGCGGACCTGTTCAAGCCTTCCTTTGAGCGACGACTCGCCGACGATATAGCCGACCAACCGGTGCTGGTCTCCCTTATCCTGCCGAAGCAGCACCGCCGTGTGATGCACACCCGGGAAGTTACTCAACACAGATTCGATTTCTCCCGGTTCGATCCGATAGCCACGCAGTTTGATCTGCTGGTCCATCCACCCAAGAAACTCCACATTGCCGTCGGCACGATACCGAGCCAGGTCACCGGTTCGATACAGTCTGGTACCGACCACGTGGGGGTTCGCAAGAAACCGCTTTTGGGTCAACTGCGGTTGGTTGACATAGCCACGGGCCAAGCAGTCCCCTGAGACATACAGCTCACCGGGAACGCCTATGGGCATCGGCTGAAGCTTCGCATCCAGCACATAGAGCTGCATATGGTTGATGGGTTTGCCGATCGGGACTCGGGCCCCGGCTTCCTCGCGAGTTGTTTGATACACGCTGCACCAGCCCGTGGTTTCCGCCGGTCCATATTCGTTGTACAGCGTGGTATGAGGCAAGAGCTGGTAGTGCCGTCGCACGAGTTCAAGAGGCAGGCTCTCTCCGGCCGTAATGACGATGCGAAGTGAATCCAGCTGAGTGCCCAACGCCTCGCCAAGCACGGCATGGTACAAAGAAGGCACCCACACGACGTGCGAGATGTGGTGCAGTGCGATGAGCGAAGCAAGTTCGGTGGGATCGCGATGAGCGATCTCCGATGGGATGACTAATTCTCCTCCCTGCGATAATGTCCAAAAAATACCCGTGACGGACCCATCGAAGGCCAGAGAGAAGGTCAGCAAGAACTGGTCCACGGATTCCGAATAATAGTGAAGTCTGGCCTGAAGCGAGGTCACCACATTTCGGTGTGTCACTGCCACGCCTTTGGGACGTCCGATTGAGCCTGATGTGTAGATGATATAGGCTAGCTGATCAGGAGAAGTGGAAATTGCGAGGTTTTCCTCATTTCCACTTGTTGGTGGATGACAGAGTGTCTCCACGTCGCATATCTGGCCTGCGTAGCCCTGTAGATGGCTATGCAGCCGCTCCTGTGTCACCACGATGGAGACATTCGCGTCGTCGAGTATGAGTTGGAGGCGATGGGCGGGAAAGGATGGATCCAGAGGGACATAACCTCCCCCAGCTTTGAGAATGCCCAACAGGCCTACGAGAGCGTCTACAGAGCGCTCGATACAAAGACCTACTGGGTGGTCTGCATCAACCCCTAACTTCTTGAGGGCGCGTGCGACCCGATTCGCTCGTTCGTTCAACTCTTGATAGCTGATGGATTTGTCCCCACAGGTGACAGCGGGTGCATGGGGAGTGCGCTTAACTTGTGCCTCAATGAGTTGATGGATACCACAAGGATGTGGAACCGGGAGGCTTGGCCGATTCCATTTCGTCAGAAGATGCTCGCGTTCCTGAGCCGTCAGGAGCGAGAGTGTGTCAAGAGGGGAATCGGGTTTCTCGATGAATTGCTCAAGAAGCATTTCGATCTGTCCCAACATGAGAATGATCGTCGACTCGTCAAAAAGCATGCGATCGTAAAGAACCGCCAATTCCAACCCCTGCACCTTGTTGACCACCATCAACACGAGGTCGAACTCGGACGCGGTTGGTTCCCAGGGGAGATGGGTAACTTCAAGATCACTGACGCTGAACGTGGACAGGGGGTCGTCTTCGCCCACGATCATCACATTAAACAGTGGAAACAGCTGATGCCCTCGTTGTAGCGACAACGCCTCGATCACTTCTTCAAATGGGAGGTCCTGATGGTCATAGGCCTCCACCACCACACGGCGGATCTGCTCCAACAGCTCGTGTACGGTCAGCCCATCCGAAAGTTCGGACCTCAACGCCACCGTATTGACGCAATACCCCATCACGTCTTCGAGCTCTTTCCGACGCCGGGCGGACACGATCGATCCAGTCACGACATCCGACTCGTGCGTGTAGCGTTGCAGCCATGTGACAAACACGGCATACAACACCATGAATCGAGTCACGCTCTGCTGCCGACAAAAGAGGCTCAGCAAGTTAGTTAGACTAGGAGAAAGAGACCGAGAATGGGCGGCCCCCTCGAAGGCACGCACCCTTGGCCGTGGACGGTCGGCAGGTAATTCAGCAGGCGGCGGCACATCGCGCAACTGCTTGATCCAGTACTCGCGGTCGACCTCACGAAGGCCTCGATCAAGCCTGGTCCGATGCCAGTTCACGTAGTTCGTATACTGAATGTACGGTGTGGAAAGACGAGCCTCTTGAGCATTCCCACCGGCCTCCATCAGGAGGGCCAATTCTTTACAGAAGAGGCGAAGGGACCAACCATCCGCGACGAGGCGATGGAACGTCAGCCCCAAGACATGCAGATCTTGATCGAGTGCCAGTAGCGCAACTCTAAACAATGGCCCTTGGCCGAGATCAAATGGCCGACTGGCTTCCGTTCGAAGGAACTGTCGCACCTCGATTTCTTGTTCGGTCCGACTCAGCGTTTTGAAATCATGCTCGGCCAGCGTGAAGCAACCTTCAGGGGATATTGCTGCGAAGCCTTCACCCTTCTCCGATCCAAAACGGGTTCGGAGAATCTCGTGTCGACGGATGATTTCCTGAACCGAGCGCTCCAACACATCGGGGTTGACCGACCCTCGGATACGCACAGCCATGGAAATATGGTTGATCGCACTCCCAGGATGAACCTGCTCCAAGAACCGCAGTCGCTGCTGCGAGGGGCTGAGCGGAATCCTGCCTTCCCTTGTGAATGCCGAGGGAAGCGGAACAACCGGAATCCGCGTCCTGCCGTCGCCACTTGCGTACCCACTCCTGTCCTCGGGCTGGTCCGCGTCAGCCGGACTCGTGTTCGGTTCACCGATGCGGGCGGCCAGTGTGGACAATGTCGGAAATTCGAACAGCACACTGAGCGGGAACTCGACATGGAAGGCATCGAGGATACGCGCAACAACCTGTGCTGCGAGAAGGGAGTTCCCTCCGAGTGCAAAGAAGTTCGCATGGCGATGCGGAGCAGGTCCTGCAAGCACCTCTTGCCAGATATCGGCCAGCTTCTTCTCGATGGTAGTTTGCGGGGGCTCACTTCGTAACTCATCGGGTTCAGCGTCAGCCAGATCCAATGTGCTTGCTGCGACGACGGCGAGTTGGCTGGACTCAAGGGCGGCTCGGCAGGCACTTCGCTGAATTTTCCCACTGGAGGTTCTTGGGATCGTCCCGGACTTGATCAGCACCATACTGTGGAGTTCGAGTCCATATTCGTCGGCCAACGCACGACGGATGCAGTTCATCACGTCCGGCAGGTCGGATTCGGACACCTGCCTGTCGATCTCATGAACCAGCACCACCAGTTCTCCCGTCTTGCCCTCAATCGAGAAGGCCGCTCCAGATCCTCGTCGCAAGCCGAAATGCGCTTGCTGGGCCGTCCACTCCAGATCATGGGGGTAATAGTTCCGTCCGCGCACGATGATCAGGTCCTTGAGGCGTCCGGTGAGGAACAGCTCTCCTCGATGGATGAATCCCAGGTCGCCGGTCCGCAAGTAGGGACCCTCGTTTGATCCAGCGAGGGTGGCCTTAAAGACGGCTTCGCTTTCTTCTGGTTTCTCCCAATATCCGGCGGCGATTCCGGAACCGGCCAGCCACACCTCTCCGACTACGCATGGTGGGCACTCGCGTCGAGTAGTCGGGTTCACAATTCGGACATGAGTCTCTTCGAGGGGTACCCCGCATCCAACGAGTGTTCGCGTTCCTCGTTCTGACCGGGGCGACTCCTTGACGATCGAGTCGGCCAACGCGTCGGCATCAACATGCAGGAAGCTCGGCTCCGTTCCGGCCCGCTTCACCGTCACCGATAGCGTGGCCTCTGCAAGTCCATATCCCGGGGCAAAGGTCGTTCGCCGGAAGCCATATGGGCCAAAAGTGTCGATAAACCGCTCAACTGTATCGGGATGAATGGGTTCGGCTCCGCAACTGGCGACCACCCACTTGCTCAAGTCGGCCTGCCATCCCTCCTGTTGCCGCACAGCTCTGAGGCAAGCTTCATAGGAAAAATTCGGTCCCCCGCTGTGGGTGATCCCAAACCGAGCCACCGCTTCGAGCCAACGTAATGGCCGCCGGAGGAACGTGACGGGCGACATCAGATAGGCGGGATTACCGGTATAGAACGGGGCGATGATTCCGTGCAGTAACCCATAGTCATGGAAATAGGGCAACCAGCAAAGCGATCGGCTGCTGTCCGACACTTCTCCCACCAGACTCAAAGCCCTACAGTGGGAGATTACGTTTCCATGGCTGATCATGACACCACGAGGAGTGGCCGTCGACCCGGACGTATACTGCAGATAGGCAAGGGCGGTGTTCGTAGACCGTGGTAGCTCATCCGAGTGGGCCTGCTCGTAGGGATGATCTGTCGCCACCCACTTGATCTGACTAATCTCCTTTGCGATCGACAGCTCTGATGCCTGGGCCTTGATGTCTGAGGTCGTGAGCGCAAGCAATGCCTGGGCATCGTCAATGATGGAACGGAGTCTCGGCAGGCTGTGTTTCTGCCTGACGAGATCAGGAGTCGGAGTAGGAACCGGAACGAGACCGGCACAGGCGCATGCCCAAAATGCATAGACGACATCCAGCCCCTGTGGGTAGAGAAGAAGGGCTCTTGTTCCTGACGGGGCCTCGCGGGCAAGATGGATGGCAAGCGAATAGACCCTGCGTTCAAGCTGGCCAAATGTTACTTGGCTTTCAACTACAAGGTTGTCACGGACGAATGCGTAGGCCAGGTCATTTGGATTTCTCCGGCAACGCCACTGAAAGAGTGATGCAAGATTGTGTATAACCGGGGAGGGTGGTTGCGACATCTCAATAAGGCGCCAAATCCGAAACTATGCCAAGGAGAAATAGCTCCTACGAGCGATCTGTTTACCGAAAGAATAGGGTAGTGGGTTTCGGAAAAAGTTGAAAGAAATTGTCACTTTCCGAGCGGAGTCGAGTCGACTTCCTCGATGGGCGCACTACGTGGCAGGGGGTAACGAGTTCACTCGGCGTTTTAGTAGTTACGCTTGCCGAGGCTCTAGCACTCGGATGTGGAGCTGTGTAGCGTCCTGCGCCAGAGGGTGATAGGGTTCTGTGGCGTTCTTCACCAGTCCAAGATCCGCTTCTCCGATCCATTCTAAAGCAACGTCATAAGTCTTTGTTCAGCAATGGGAATAGTGCTGATCTGTTACTGGGGGAATGGCATGCTGATCGCAAGGTTCAGTGTATATCAGTGTAGAGAGGTGAAAAAGATGCCTATCACTGGACGGATGCTGGCTTTTTGCGCACTGTTGACTGGTATGTCAGCGCTGGGTTTCAGCAATCTTGGAGTGAAAGAACTCACCAGCTCAGCAAAGGGAGGAGATCCAGTCAGTGGGCGGGAAATCTACGTAAACACCTGCATCCGTTGTCATGGCATCGACGGCAAAGGTGCGCTCGGAATCAAACTCGTTCCACCTCCGGCAGACCTCACCTCGCCCGATGTTCACAATCGACTCGACGGCACATTGTTCCGGCGCATTCATGAAGGCAAACCAAATACCGCCATGGGTGCGTGGAAACATTCGCTCTCCGATGAAGAAATCTGGGATGTCTTAGCCTATGTCCGCACGTTGGGTTTTGAGTCCAGCCAGCAGCCGTAGCAGATGAATCCAATTGGCGGGACGTGTCTCATACCAGCGTGTCGGATAGACGGGAACCATTTTCTTCGTGAACAAGGGAGGGATTATCATGACGTGTAATGTCGGAGGAGCGGAGCGACCGATACGCATCGGTGCAGGAATTTTGGCGATCAGCATCGGTCTCTTTGCTGGGTTGTCATCGGCCATTGCCGGGGCGCTCTTGGCAGTGGGAGCCATATTACTACTCACCGGGGCGGTGGGGTTTTGCCCGTTGTTTACATTGTTCGGCATCAATACCTGTTCTCCTCCATCGAACCTGAAGAAGTGAGGTCTGAAATGGGTGCACGGTCGGTGGCAAACTTCGTGCTGGCAGGTGTCGCGTTGATCACGATCGGTTGTGTCCCGCCTCCACGGGTGACAGGGAGCGAGGATTCGGTCGGTCGTTCCAATACTGAGTCAACGGTCAACACGTTGTTTGCCCCCCCTTCTCCTGAAACTATTCCCGGCGACCTCAGGGGAGAGCAAATCCGGCTGGGTTACAAGATGGTGGTCGATACGCAAGAATACGGGAAACGGTACGTCGGTAATGCGCTCAACTGCACTAATTGTCATTTGGATGCCGGCGTCAACCCGAATGCGGCTCCGTTTGTCGGCATCAGTGTCGTCTACCCGCAATATCGTGAGCGTGCCGGCCGACAGATGACCCTCGCGGATCGGATTAACGAGTGTTTCGAACGCAGCATGAATGGCAAGTCTCTCCCGTCGGATAGTGTCAAGCTGACGGCCATCGTCGCCTACATTGAATGGTTGTCACAGAGTATGCCGGCTGGTAGTGCCGTGCCGTGGCGAGGAATCCCACGCCTCACGTCGACACGTCAGCCTGATCCTCTCAACGGCAGGAAGGTGTTTGAACAGAAATGTCTGTTCTGCCATGGGTCCGATGGACAGGGGACGATGGCGGGACCACCGCTGTGGGGGCCACGGTCATACAATATCGGAGCGGGCATGGCCAGGGTCAGCGTGGCGGCGTCGTTTATCAAAGCCAATATGCCAAGAGGTTGGGGGTGGACCGTTTCGGACGATGAGGCATTTGATGTCGCGGCCTATATGAATACACAGCCACGGCCCGATTTTCCGGACAAGATCCACGATTGGCCGAAGGGGGGCAAGCCTGCAGATGTGCCGTACTGAGCAGCCCACAGGCGCGAGATGAAACTCACGGCCACTTTTCACGGCGGGACACGCTACGACATTGTGAGTGGTCAGCATCGAGTCATCACCGACCAGCCGGCAGAGGACGGAGGGCAAGATGCCGGCATGAGCCCGGTGGAACTCTTTGTCGGGTCCGTCGCAAGTTGTGTCGCGTACTTCGTCGGACAATTTTGCGGGCGGCACGGTATTTCTCGGGAGGGCTTGAGCGTCGATGCGGAATGGACCATGGCCGAGCGCCCCCATCGCGTTGGTCGCATCGACATCGGAATCCATTTACCTCGTCGAATCACGGCAGAACAAAGAGAGCGACTCTTGAAGGTGGCGCATGGCTGCACTGTTCACCAAGCTATTGCTGTAACGCCGAATATCGCCATCACGTTGAATCCGCAGCCACCTCGCAAGGACAATGATTCGTGAGTGCTAACACGCAATTATACAATGAATTCAGGCAAGGGCCTCGTTTAGAAAAAGTAAGGGGGGAGGATGAATGTGAGGAGGGAGAAACGAGTCGCTGGAGCGGCGGTGACATTGCTTGTGGGCCTGCTGTCGTTTCAGGACCTGTCCTTTGCAAGCGACCAATCTCGCGCTAAGGAGCTCATTGAACAGACCTGTACACAATGTCACCGGTTAGAAGGGACAGCCGATTCTCGGTTCAATCTACATGCTCCTGATTTGATATGGGCCGGCAGCAAATACCAACGGTCGTGGCTCATTCGTTGGCTCACTGGAAAAGAAGCTCCGCTCTATGCCAAGGGGTATCGGTGGGACTTGACGGACGTTCCAGCGAAACATCCGATGGTGACGGAGTCCGAGGCGAATGCCCTCGCCGATTATTTTGCCGAACACAACAAAGATCCGCGTGTGACGGCCGGCGCATTCGATCTCTCCAAGGTGACGAAGTTCGACGTGACGTTCGGCGGGATGGCCTATAAAGCCCATGCCTGCCTCGGCTGCCACACGATCGAAGAGAATGGCAAACTGATCGGGGGGCCACAGAGCGCGGCGTTGCAGAAGTCTGGCCAGCGATACGACAAGGACTGGCTGTTTCGCTTTGGTCTCAACCCGCAGGACTTCGTACCGCACAGCGGTGAATTCCTGGCTGATGCAACGGAGCCGCAACTGCGGGCCGTAATCGGCTATCTGATGGTCCAAGGGGTGTCGGACTTTCAATATTATGAGCCGTGGACGAGTTCTGAGTTCAGCAAGGCCGACGCAGGGCGCGGCAAGACGCTCTATAAGGAATATTGTGCCCAGTGTCATGGCTTTACCGGCAAAGGTGATGGTCCTGCCGCCTCCGGGCTAGAGCCAAAACCGGCTATCCACGCCAACATGCCGTTCGACAAACTTCCGGTAGACTATCTCTATACTGTGATCAATCACGGCGGCGTCGCGATCGGAAAATCGCCGAACATGCCCTACTGGGGAGTGACCATTGGCCAGCAAGGCGTGGCAGATGTCATCGCCTATTTGAAGGTAACCTTCAAAGGAGTACCAGACTTAGCACCCGCGGCGGCAGGAGGTGCGCAAGGAGCTGCCTGTGTGCAGCCGCGCAAGACCGCCACGGCTCCAGAAAACTTTCTCACCACAACGAATCCGCTTCCCTCGTCTGCTGGAGCGATCAAGGCGGGAAAAGAGTTGTTTCTAAAGGCTGTGCAGCCCGTCGCCTGCGTCATGTGTCACGGCGAGCTGGGAGATGGGAAGGGGTTGATGGGGACGGCCTTTGTGCCTCCACCCCGGAATTTTACCTGTGGCGTCATGATGCGAGATCTGCCGGATGGGCAACTGTTCTGGATCATCAAGAATGGGTCGCCGGGGACCGGCATGATGGCGTTTCCCGGGTTGCCGGATGACCAGGTGTGGCAGCTGATTCACTATATCAGAAGTCTAGCAAAGTGAACGGGTGTGAAGCGCGGGAGAGCCTGCGAGAGACGAGATACGAACAACGAACCAGGGAGGAAAACAGTGGCGACATTCATTATTTCAGGCAGCCGAGGAACAGACGATTCGACGATGGCGACCTTGCCGTTCATGGCCGCCAAGACGGCCAAAGAGCAAGGACACGATGTGGTTCTGTGGCTATGGAACGAAGCCGTGACGTTGGGTCGTAAAGGTGTGGCGGATCATGTGACCGGCGTGAATCTCACTCCGTTGAAAGAGCTGGTCGCTGCGGTGCAGGCGGCAGGAGTGCCAATCTGGGTCTGCGGAGCTTGTGCGGTCGCCAGACAAGTCGGCACAGCTGATCTGGTAGCGGGCGCCTCTATTAAAGGCATGCCGGACTACATCAAAGCCATAGCTGAACGAGATCGAAGCGTGGCGTTCTGATTTCATATCTGCTGCTGAGGGAGGTCTGCATGGCTGCTGATGGCGAATCGACGGGGAAGTCCAAGGGCCGCAAAGATCGAGATGTGTCGGGTAACGATGGACTCACGAGGCAAACACACGGAGCGGATGCGAACGACCTGGAGGCGATCCCTACAAGGGTTCCGGTGGAGGGAGATGGATATATACCGCCGGGGGGTGCTGCCATCGATAGGGTATTGAAGAGAATCGGGGATCCAGGCTCCACTCTAACCGAGGATGATCTGCAAAGAATCAATACGAGGAAAGGCCTCTTTGAGCTATTGGAGAACAGAGGTGTCGACCTTCAGGACGTCCGCAAGCGGCTGCTGTATGAGTATGAGCTACGGCAATTGCAAGTCGAGTTAGTGAAGCTGCAACGCTGGATCCAAAATACGGGAGAACGCATTGCGATTCTGGTCGAAGGACGAGATGCAGCAGGAAAAGGAGGGACGATTCGTCGCTTCACCGAACATCTGAACCCTCGTGCGATGCGAGTGGTCGCGCTGCCCAAACCGACCGACGAAGAACGGGGCCAGTGGTATTTCCAGCGGTATATTCGGCAATTACCGAACAAGGGTGAGATCGTCTTCTTCGACCGTAGCTGGTACAACCGCGCGGTGGTCGAGCCGGTCATGGGGTTCTGTACCAAGAAAGAGCGCCAACGTTTCCTGCAGCAGGTGCCGGAATTCGAACATATGCTCTATGAAGATGGGGTGACCATCATCAAGTTTTGGTTCTCTATCTCAAAGGAGGAGCAGGCCAAACGGTTTGAGGCAAGGCGACAGAATCCATTGAAGCAGTGGAAGATCAGCCCCGTCGATGAAAAGGCGCAGGAATTATGGGACGCGTACACCCACAACAAGGAAGAGATGTTCAGTAAAACACATACGACCTACAGTCCTTGGATCATCGTGAAGGCAAACGACAAGCAGGCGGCGCGTCTGGAAAGCTTGCGCTACGTCCTGAACCTTCTTCCCTATAAAGGGAAGGAAGAAGCCCAGATCAGGCTCACGCCCGATCCGAACGTCATCACTCGATTCCACCGTAAGATGGTGGAATTGGATCTGTGACGACCCCGACAACTGGTTCGTGTGACCACAGTCAGTCACATCGATGAAAGGGCAGTGTGATGAAGAAATATGTGTTCCCGTTGCTGGTGATCGTCATAGCCACGTCGAATTCTGCCGGAGCAGCCGAACGGCACATGATGCAACCAGTCGTGCCGGCCGATAAGCTGGTTGAAGCGAAGGCTCTCAAGAGCCCTCTGTCGAATACACCCGAAGTGATCGAGAAAGGTAAATCGGTGTACAACGGCAAGGGCGGCTGCGTCACCTGTCATGGAGTTGACGGAGACGGCAAAGGACCAGGTGCTGTGAATATGAATCCCTCGCCTCGTAATTTCCAACACCACGGATTTTGGCGACACCGCACGGAAGGCGAACTTTTCTGGGTGATCAAGCACGGCTCTCCCGGTACCGCCATGATCGCATTCGGTTCGGTCTTGTCCGATGAGGAGATCTGGGCCCTCATTCACTACGAGCACACCTTCGCGGGTAGGCATGGACCCGGTATGAGAGGTCATAGAGGGGAGATGGGACCGATGAGAGGATCCGAAGGCGGCATGGGTCGGATGGAAGGGATGGGGCATCGCGGGCGGAGAGGCGGCGGGGATGAGTGATGGCTTGTGGTCCTCGGTATGGACCAGGCGATGTCTCATATTCGGTCTCGGCAATTACCCGCACCATCTCGGTGATCTTCAGAATGTGTCGGTTGATGAAAATTAGAAGGCTCCAGTCGATACCGTCATGAGCGGGGCGGTCTTAGTCCCTTCCTAGTCCACATCACGCTCGTGGTCGCCCTTGATGCAGGAAAGTTCTCCCCTGCATCCTGTGTTGCATTTTCCCCCATCTGACAATATCGCTGTGAGTATTTCTGCATCACATCGGCACCGCTCTTGTGTGGTTGAACCGCCTCAAGCTGCGATTTCACTGAATATCCATCGCATATCTCATCAAGCCTCGTGAAGGCACTAAAATCGCACTTACCTTTTCTGAATCCAATCTTGAGGAGAACATCTCTCACGCAATAAGAGGAAAGGGATGAAGGCGAGTGAATGCGATACGAGGACGCGGGCTCCCCGCGCCTCGTGAACGGGTTAGAAGTCGCTCCACACAGAGAACACCACATACGCACGTTGGTCGAACCCTGGAGGTACTAATCATGACGAAGTTGAAAGGATGGTGGGTGACTGAATTCGGAGGAGCCGCATTAATTGTTGCGATAACAGTGTTTCCCGTCTTCGCCGACGAAGGCCATGGGAAGAAGGGCCATGGTGGCCACGATCAGAATGAACAGGTTGATCATAGTGGGCACTACCTGAAACATCTGTTGAAGCATGCCAAAGAGTTCGGGCTGACTCCAGAGCAGATTGGGAAACTCAAGGCCATCCAGCTGGACTTCAAACGCTCGGCGGCCCGATTAGAAGCCGATACCAAGGTGGCAAAACTCGAACTGTACGCGCTATTGGATGATGAGCAGATTGATCTCAAAGCGATCCAGGCGAAAGTCGAACAACTGAAAAAATCGGAAGGGGCCTGTCTGTTCGAGGCGATCAAAAGTAAGCGCACCGCCATGGCCTTGTTGACTCCCGACCAGCGGGAAAAAGACCGTGCCCATCGCGAAGCGATGAAGAGCGAACATGAGGGAGAGCACGGTGGCGGAATGGGCGGCGGTGGGATGATGGGCGGAATGGGCCATGGCGGTATGAGTGGCGGCGGTGGGCATCAGTCTGGAATGGGTGGCATGATGAGTGGTATGGGAGGTGGAAGTATGGGGAGTGGTGGGCATGGGCAGAGTAGTGGCGATCACGGGGGTGTCGGATCCAGCGGAGGCCAGCAACACCAGCATTGAAAATCGAGGTACATGCCCATTCTCGATAGTGTGTGCATCATCGACTGATAGTGCATGAGGAATGATTTGAAAAAGAGGGGTGCCTATGTACTCACGCATCGCGATGAGTCTCCTCGCGCTCGTTTTAACTGCATCCTGGTCACTGGCTCAAAGTTCAGGAAATCATCAGAATGGAGAGAGAATTTTCAAGCAACACTGTGTCGGCTGCCATGGAACGTCGGGTGATGGTCTGGGTCCTGATATCAAGGAGTTGATCGTTCCTCCCGCGAATTTTCAGGCACCGAAATCGCGCACTAAGACTGACATGGAACTGTATCTTGCAATCAAACAGGGGGTCCTTTTTAGTCCGATGCACGGCTGGGCCGATCGACTGTCCGATCAAGAGATTCGGGAGGTGTTGAGATACATTCGCAGCCTCGCTCCATTCAATCCGCTCGGTTAGCTCCATTTCACATGATTCATGGATCCCTGTCGCAGAATGCGACAGGGACATTGCGCGTCAAGACCTGCAATGCCACAAAACGACCGGCCTCTCATTCGAATCATTCAGCAACGTCTCATCATCTCACGACAATTCATGATCGACTTACAAAGATCTTTGGCATGGACTTGGCTTAGTTAATGGGGGGAACGTTCCAATCGAGGGAGGATCTGTTATGACAAATCACGACGCCAAGTGTTCACCAGAGACCGTTCTCCTTGCATTTCTCGGTGGCGCCATCGGAGGAATGATTGCCGGCATGCTGCTCGCTCCAAAGTCCGGGGAAGAAATGCGCCGGCAGTTAAACAGCCAGGCTCGAAGGACGGAGGAAGAGATTATCGAGAAAGCAAAAGAGGCACGAGCCGCCCTTGATGAGGTGATCGAGCATGGCAAGCATTTCGTGGCAGAGAAACGTGCGGACGTTGAAGCTGCGGTCACGGCAGGGAAAGAAGCCATGAAAGAGAAGATGGACAAATGTTGTAGCTGACCGGCCATCGTTAGGGGGGGTAAAGCCATGCTACTGGTCGACGATATTCGAAAGAAGCTGATCACCCAACGGCGTGAGTTGTTTCGGGAAGTGGCCAAGACGGAAGAGGATCTGCGCTGGCTCCAAAGCGATATCGAAAGTGAAGTGGAGGAGCGGGGGCAGGAGGAGACTATGGTTAGGCTGCTCGATCGTCTGGACGGGCGAGCGAAGGCCGAGATCGAGGCGATCGACCGGGCGCTCTTTAAGCTGGGGTCTGATCAGTATGGTCGATGTGAGCAATGCGGAAAGGCCATCCCGCAGTCCAGGCTGGAGGCGGTCCCCGCGGCTGCTAAGTGCGTGGCTTGCGAACAGGCGGAGGAGACCCAGGCGGCGCTGAGGAAATAAGTGGGCAAGCCGTCCGCCTTCATTGTTAAGGGTGGAGAGAGCGGCCTGGATTATTCATGAGGAGCGCAACGAACAGCCTGAGATGACGCCAGATGGAATTTAAGGATTACTACAAGCTTCTCGATGTTGACCGCACAGCGACTGCCGCCGACATCAAGAGCGCCTACCGCAAGCTAGCGCGCAAGTATCATCCGGATGTGAGCAAGGAGCCCGGAGCTGAAGCGCGCTTTAAAGAAATCGGTGAAGCCTACGAAGTGCTCCAGGACCCGGAGAAGCGCGCCGCTTACGATCAACTCGGCAATCGCTGGCGGGAGGGGCAGGAATTTACACCTCCGCCGGAATGGGGGGCGGGATTTGAGTTCACTTCCGGCGGCGATTCCGCGGCGGATGCCACGGACTATAGCGACTTCTTCTCCACTCTGTTTGGCAACTTCTCTCATCGCGGCGCATCCACTCGTACTCGTGGTGAGGACCATCATGCCAAGATCTTCATTGCTCTCGAGGACGCGTTTCACGGCGGTACCCATACGATTACTCTGCGTTCGCCACAGGTGGATGCACAAGGTCGGGTAGTGCTGCGGGAGCGGTCGCTGAGCGTACAGATTCCCAAAGGCATCCGTGAGCGCCAACATATCCGACTTGCTGGGCAAGGTGCGCCGGGAATCAAGGGGACTATCCCCGGTGATCTGTATCTCGAGATCCATTTTCATCCCCACCCTCTCTATCAGGTGCAGGGCCGAGACCTCTCGCTTTCATTGCCGATTGCACCCTGGGAAGCGACCCTTGGGGCGACGGTCAAAGCGCCGACCCCGACCGGCGTCGTTGAAGTCAAGATCCCTCCGGGGTCACAGAGTGGACGGCAGCTTCGACTCAAAGGCCGAGGGATACCCGGCGAACCAGCTGGAGATCTCTACCTCGCTCTGGCGGTGGTTCTGCCGAAAGCGGACACGGAGCAAGCACAACAGATCTATCAGACTATGGCGCGGGAACTGGCCTTCAATCCGCGCGAAGCACTGGGGGTCTAAGTATGGACAGAGAGCAGGACCTTCTAACGGGAAGCGTGATCGGTGATGAGGGAGTGCTATCGCTCGAGGAGTTGGCGAGAGCGTGCGGTGCGGAGCCACAATGGGTCGTCGAATTGGTGGCTGTGGGGGTCTTGGAGCCGCAAGGTGCGGAGATCTCGTTCTGGCGATTCCGAGCGGCGGATCTCACCTGTGCCCGCCGAGTATTCCGTTTGCAACGGGATTTTGATGCCAGTCTCGATGCGGCCGCAGTGATGCTCGATCTGCTCGATCAGATCGAACAATTGCGAGCGCGCCTGAAACTGGCAGGGCTGGATGTGGAGTAGCGGATCTGAGGCATGCGCATTGATCACGTCAGTCTCTCATAGAAATCGTGTAACCCTACTGATGGTGGGAGCAAAGTGTTGCTAGGCGCACAGAGCAACGCACCCCAATCCATATCGAACCCCGGATACGAGGCACCACATTCCGTTGTCGTCATCGGACGGGAAAGAACATCGCGCAGTGATGCTGAAGGATCTGGTACGATTCAGGTGATTGTCAGTGCGTTGGCCGAAGAGGATTATGAGTTGGCGCAAACTATTCCCACCAAGGACTTGAAGCGGATCCTGCCGTCGTTTAATAATCTACGGAAGGTCTGTGTGGCCTGTCATCTTGAGTACACAGTCAATGATCGATCGTGACAAGCCAGGAGCGCCAGGCTGCACGGCGGTATGTTCATCAAAGAGGGAACTATGAGCGAGCAACAGACAATCACACAGTTTTACGAAAAGGATCACGATCAGCTGGATGAATGGTTCAAGACTTTTCAGACTTCCAAACGGTCGGATTTTGCCAAGGCGAAGGAAGCCTTCAAGAAATTCAAAGTCGGCCTCCAGCGACACATTCTGTGGGAAGAAGAGCTGCTGTTCCCGATGTGGGAAGAAAAAACCGGCATGGTCGAGGACGGGCCGACGCCTATGATGCGACATGAGCATAGCCAGATCAAGCAGTTGCTGGATGCGATCCACCAAAAGGTGGAAGGGCAGAATTTGGATACCGATCAGGACGAACAGGCGCTCTTACAGCTATTGGGCTCGCATAATCGGAAGGAAGAGCGAGCGCTCTATCCGGCAATCGATAACGTCATCAGCGCAGATGAGCGGGTAAAAGTCTTCAGCGACATGAACACTATTCCCGAGGATCGGTACAATGCTTGTTGCAGTCAGCACTGACGG
Source organism: Nitrospira sp. (assembly GCA_029881435.1). GTDB lineage: Bacteria > Nitrospirota > Nitrospiria > Nitrospirales > Nitrospiraceae > Nitrospira_D. Next base: position 948 of record JAOUMR010000005.1, on the reverse strand, counting down.
GGTAGCCAAGCTCGGTCTCTCTGGTTCATCTGGTCTATCTGGCTTGGCAAGGTGGCACAGATGAATGACGCAACCAATTCAACGAGACAGACCAGACAGACGAGATAGACCGGAAAGACCAAATGAACAAGGCCGCCTGGGTAGTCCTTTTAGGGGTATTGATTGTGAGTGGGCTGGGGATTCCAGCGATACCCACGTCTGACTCAAATGCCTGGGCCGAGTCCTCTCCCTCGCAGCCGAGCGGAAAGCTAAAAGGCAATATCATGCAAGGCCGGGAGATTTTTAACGGCAAAGGTGTGTGCTACTACTGTCATGGGATCGATGGGTACTTGTCTAAGACACCACGACTGGAAGCGGACACCGCCGCGCTCATCGCGCGACTAAGTCCTCCCCCCACCGACTTGCGAAATCCCGACGTCCTGCGCCTGAAGACCAACAAGGAACGGGCCCGCGCCGTTCGAGAAGGCCATCCTGGCACAGGCATGTTTCCTGACACCACGATGACTGACCAAGACCTCGCCGACACCTTGCTCTACCTCGCACTCATCAGAAAAGATCCCAATCCGGAGCAGTAGACTTGGGGCTTGAGAGAGTACCGTCATTGACGGATTGTCATCGAGCTGTGGGTGGTGGACAGTTGCGCCAGGCGGCGACTATTCACCGCCCGTAACTTGCGATATCGCAGCAGGTCCTCTATATGCCTAAACAAATCCCGTCTCCACCTCCAGGATTCGACGGGCTTTCCGTCGATGAACGTATCGATTTTGCGCAGTCGCTTTGGGACCGTATCGCTGCTATGCCTGAGCAGGTTCCCATGCCTGACTGGCAACGAAGAATCATTCGGGAACGACTAGCAGTCTGCTGAAAAACCATCTTTCATGACGGAAGTTTCCGTTTTTCGAGATAACTACGCGTTATTGTTTCGAGGGTGAGTGGATTCTCTGTGCC
>JAOUMR010000061.1 GCA_029881435.1 Nitrospira sp. | reverse complement strand
GTAATCCGTCCCTGGGCTGGAGCACGAACCGGAGTGTTTGGTGCAGCACCGATGTCCAACCCATCATGCCACGCAGGCTTCTCGGTGAACGGAGAAATTCGAGGACCAAACCCCGACGTCACCCAACCTTTAACCGGCCAAATAGAAGGCGTCGAGGCCCATCGGGTGGAACGCTGCTCGGCTGCTTCTGACAGCTCTCTCAAGATACGTTCTTGTGCAGTTGCTGCTCGCTCAAGCCAGTCTAAACCTTCCTTAACCGCGACAACCGCATCAGCACTATTCTTGGACATGTCTGTACCAACGGCTGAGTGTTGGCTAGCCCCTACCGTCCCCTCCTTAGCACTGCTAGACTTTGGGTCCACCACGCTACTTCCCTGTGCACTGGACGCAGTCCCTTCCTCAGGAAGTGGTACCTCCTCACCGCCACGACCATTCGCCATATCGCCGGACTTAGGGAGCTCTATTCCCAGCATGACTCGAAGTCTCTGATTGACCTCATTCATGACTCCAATGCGTTTTTTCAAATCATCAATGGCATTCGTGAAGGCCGCAGTCTGCTCCCGTGCACTCATTGCCTCACTGCGGAAAGAGGCCAACTCCCAGACTTCTCCTGTTCTTACAACATAGTGGGACACGACAAGAAGGTCGGCCAGCACCACCAGCCCAACACAGACCAGCAAACGACGGAGGAGTTTCCTCGAAAAGCTGAAGCGAAGGGGCTTTGCAGTAGATCCCCTAAAGATTACAACTGTATAGGAATCGCCATCTTGATTGGTCGTCTGAGCCATAATTATCGCCCTCCGTGCCCACTCACACCTTACAGGTCTTCTCTTAGGCGGTCCAGTAAATTACCTACTTTCGTCCCTTATGGTCAACGTAAAAAAATAGTGTTTTCGAGTAGTTGTTTCAACCATATTATCTAGGAGGTCTCACGGCACACCCACTCAAGATACGGTGGGAGCCCTTTGGTTACCGGAATCGCGATAATTTCCGGCACCTTGTACGAATGAAGGCTGTGTATTGCCTCCTGTAGCGCCGCGTATTTATCGGAAGTCGTCTTGATTAACACGAGCGATTCTTGATCGTTCATGATCTTACCCTCCCACCAATACGTCGAACGCACTGTGGGAACGGTGGATGCGCACGCTGCTAGGCGAGACCGCACCACGTGGTCGGCAATTTTAGCCGCATCATCTTGGTTTGCTGTCGTAACCATGACAACAATCACCTTGGTCGGTTCGGCCTCCATGAGAAGACCAGGATACTCAAGGGCATGCCTACAATCAACCTAAACGGCGCTACGGACTTCGCTTCCGACAGGTGTATGAGCAACATCTATGCCCATCCAGTAAATCTCAATAATACTCATAGTATGAATTTGCAATGGCTTAGGAGATCCTACGTCCTTGAGAACGGGACTTAAAGCCAGCAGCCGTATGCTAAACGACACGGTCAAGCAATTTTTGTGAACCACTGTTCAAGAAGTGCCTCTCGGGCCATGTTGGTAGTTATTCACCATTGGTCACCACTTGTATCCTACCCTTTCCCCATCTTTGCCAACTCATCAAAGTAGCGGGCAAAGGCCTTCATTCCACCTGAAGCCTGACCCCAGTCATAGTACTCGTTTGGAGCGTGATACCCATGCTCGGGCAAGCTTAAACCCATGAAGAGGATCGGAATCTTCCAAGTCTTGTCCATCGTGACGACCGCACCGATTGAGCCTCCCTCCCGTACCAATGCTGGATCCTTCCCAAACCCTGCTCTTATGGCGCGCTTCACACAATCCACATAAGATCCCGCAAAACTGCCTTTGTACGGGTGGAGCATACCTTCCCGTTCAACCTTCACGCCTGGATTCACCTTCGCAACGTGCGTCTTCAATAAAGCAAATGCCCTCTCGGGTCTTTGGTTCGGTACAAGGCGCATACTGACCTTGAGCTCGGCATGACCGGGCACCACTGTTTTTACCCCCTCTCCTTGGTATCCTCCGCTGAGCCCATGAATTTCAAAGGTCGGAGAAGCCCAGATCCGACGCATGACCTCCGCCGGGTCCTGCACACGAAGAGATCCAAATCCGTACGCTTCTTTGAAACGCGTGACTTGAAAGCCTGACTTGAGAAAACTCTTGATCTCTTCTTTGGTTGGCTTGACCACATCATCATAAAATCCCGGTATCTTCACTCGACCGGTCCTCGCATCAAGGCACGCGTTCGCCACCTCCATCAACTCAGCTAATGGGTTCCGCGCAGCTCCTCCGGTTACACCCGAGTGTGCATCTTTTTCACCGGTTCGCAGAGTCAGTCTCGCGCCGAGCAATCCACGCAAGCCGTATGGTACGGCTGGTCGGTTCTTCGAAATCCAGATGGTGTCCGAGACGATCACGGAGTCCGGTCGTGGCACAGCCGTGCTGTCTCGAAGCCCTGCGCTAAAATGAGGACTCCCAATCTCTTCCTCAAGTTCCCACAGGAACCGAATATTGATCGGGACACCTTGCTCGATGGCATAGCGAGCACCGAACAGCGCTGTCAGAGCTGGCCCCTTGTCGTCGGTGGCCCCTCGACCCCGATAGATGCCGTGTGTGTTCCTAAACGCGAACGGAGGGTGCTTCCATTCCGGCTCTTGGGCAGGCTGCACGTCCAGGTGATTGTAGATGGTGACGGTTGGATACTCAGCCCCCGTTGTCCACCCCCCGGAGACGATGGGATACCCACCGGTCTCGACAACCTGAGCCTTGGCACCCATCTCAATCAAATACTCCGCTGCCAAATCTGCTACGCGTCGGATGTCCCCCTTGTGGGATGAGTCCATGCTGATCGACGGCACTTCCACCATCTGACCCAAGAGATCCTCAAACTTCGGTCGTGACGTAGTGATGAACGTCCGGAGTTGCCGCTCATTCTTCATACGTGTGATCCTCCATAGCTAAGAGACGGCGAATTATAGCGGCCATGCGTGGGAAGAGAAAGTCGCTACGGGACCGAGCAAAGATGGTGATAGAATGCAGTCCTTATGATGATATGGGCTCGGTTCATCGTTCCTCTCACAGGCGTCCTGCTCACGCTTGTCGGAACGGGCACACCGCCGCTTTTGTTGGCAGAAGAACCGATCAGCATCCAGACCATACTCGAAGAACCACGCGTCTACCATCTCCGGCACGTCACCATGCATGGCACTGCACGGGGTGTGCAGCCGCTTGCTCCCTATACAGTTCCCAATGGAACCAACTGTTACGGCGCATATTTGTTTCGCTTGGAAGAGGACGATGTAACGATTCCGGTTGCCGTGTTAGGCATCTGTGGCAGACCTCTTGTCCGCGACCCCGACATCGAAGACGGAGATCGCATCGAAGTGAGTGCGACGATCCAAGCCCCGAGTCACGGCGGATACTATTTGAGCTTCAAAGGATTGGAAGTGGTCACTGAACAAGAAGGGGTCGTGCAGGCAGTGGCCGATCGCATTCTTCCGCTCATCGAGTAATACTTCTAAAGAGCTCTGGGATAGTGAGGATAGTGAATTCCAACAGCTCTATCTTCAGCAAGAATAGGCGCTACGCAGGGATGACTCAACGGCTCACAATTGCAATATCGCTGATCTTGGCTCTCATAACCGGTTGTGCCAGTAGCCAAGGGTTTAATCAGGCCGCGATGCACGAAGTCCTGCACGTCGATCCTGGCTCGGATCGAGAGAGCCACGCTCCATCCAACCAGGGCTCCTCCCTCTCGCCCCCGTTTCGCCTTGGAATCTTTTTTGCCGATCACCACTTCCCGAATCATCAGTCTCTCAGAAAAGTCGAGTGGCTCAGCGCGGATAGAGAACATCTTCTCCATGGTCTCGCCCCTTTGCGAGATCAGCGGATACTCACGGACATCTTTGTGTTGATGGATTCAACCGTTCACGCGGCAAACATTCCTGAGATCCTGCAAGCCGGCGCCCGGTATGGCGTTGACGCAGTGTTGATCGTCGATGGCGCCGGAGCGATCGATCGGTACAACAACCGCTACGCATGGCTGTATCCGACCTTGATCGGTGCCTATCTCGCGCCAGGCACTGAAAGCGCCGCGCTCGTGATGGCCACGGGCAGCCTGTGGGCTGTGCGCTCTGAATGGCACCCCCCTATCCAGACAGTCGAGGGAGTATCGAAGGTAGTTGGCTCGGCAGTCTTCGTCGACGATAGCGCGGCTCTCGAAGATGCGAAAAAGCAAGCTATCCAAGCGCTCGGCAGACGCATCGTCGATCAGCTCCAACTCTGGATGCAAGGGTCTCCGCCTCTGCTCTCCCCGTTACGGTGAGTCGAAGCTCACGAGTACTCCCAGCAAAAGCAAATGTTGCCCCGGCGAGAGGCCGGCGACACCGGGACGGATCTCACCGTTTTTGAAAAACCCACCGCCGACCCCAGTTGAGTCATCGAAGCGATGTTCGACCCGTATGATCGTATTCATCCATCGATACGGACACTGGTACTCCACCGTCGACGTAACGGCCTTGACGAATTGCTCGGCACCGGTCCACCGTCCATTCCGATCCCAGTAGAACTCAGGCCGAACCGCCACAGCCCATGGCCTGGCGATCTGCCATCGCACGATTATGTTGCCTCCCATGACAAAGGCACGTGGGCTGCCAGCCGGTCCGGCGATGTTCTCCGTCCCAATGTCGAAGGACGCCGCCACCGTCACATCGTCGTTTTTCCATTCCAAGATCTGATTTCCATACAGACGCCAAAACTCCAACGAAGTCTGTGTCTGGTCTGGCCCTCCATAGAGAGTTTGCATCAACGTGAGTCGTGGCGTGGCTTTCCAAATCCATCTGCCTCCATAGCTTGGGAGATCGTTCGGATGCGCCAGATGATAGTAACTGTTTACAATAAAAGCAGTGACCATGAGGTTGTCGCTCATCGGATACTGAACGTTTACACCCAACATCATGTAGGGGCTATTGTCGGCGATCCATGACCGGGTATAGTTGACGTTGTCTTTCGCGTAGAGCGATTCATATCCCATCAGACTGTTAAATAACCCCGCCGTCACCATCAGCCCCCGTCCGACCGGCGCAAGATAGGACACATTTGCACGATGAATGTGCCGCAGCACATCCGATCCATCCACCCGTCGTTCACCGGGCAAGAACGCAAACCCTTCTGTATCCCGTCCTCCTTGGACGCCCAGTTCCATACCCCAGGGTGAGGACACGCCGGCGTCCTTCCGCACATAGGCCAGACCCATGTTGGGAGACACCTCGTTATGATGAGAGGCCGTAGCACGGTTGCGCCAAAGATGGTTATCGGGAACATTGAAATTCCCGACATACCCAACATCCACGTACGCCCCATAGTGCCAATCTTGAGTGGACGGTGTTGATAGCGGACCAACGCCATAACCCTGGCGACTCGACTCAGTGCCGTATGGATCCTGGCCGAAGGCCGACGACGCAAGAACCGTCATGACGAATACGTGGAGCCAGAATGGAGCCCCGACACGAGACAGGCTATGTAGACGCGTGAACTCCTTCAAAAGAATGTGCATTGGTTTCACGTTGATGAGGTTGCTAACCAGTGGGACATGGTAAGAGAGTCAGCACAGCTGCGCAAGAATGGGCCGCTATGCAGACAATCGCCGATAGTGGCGCAGCAAGAGGAAACCTCCCCAGAGGAAAGAGCCGAGCATAAGGAGGATCCCGATATTGTATGTGAGATGCGCCAACCGATGATCCCATTCCAAGAGGCCCAACATCGTCAGGATGTTGTTCCAGTCGTGTCCATCGGTTTCTTTTCCGGTCACTCCACCAATGAGCATGAGGTCAAGCGCCCGCGCATCGTTGATGTACGGAGCGATGTCCATCAGGCTCTCCGCCGTCCACCACAGGGCTACCGAGGCGCCGAACGGATCACGAGTCTTCACCAGGAATGTTGCGAGACAGATCATCGGCATGAGGATCTGACCGAGCGTGCCTCCCAGTATCGTCATGAAGCGACCGAACGGGATGAAGATCAGATGGCCGGCTTCATGAAAGGGCAAATTGATCAAGTGCAGAAATGACTCACCGGTGTAATTGGTCTCAAGGGGCGTGACGATGAACGTCCACCCCCACCAGACCAAGCCCACAAACACAACCGCCCGACCGTAGAACGTCATCGAATCAGTGGTCCGGTCCGATTCAATCAGCCACTGCTTGGCCGTCAGAAGCCACTGGGAGTGCGGACCAGACGGCGAAGAGGATGCGACAGGAGCTCTGGCCACCTCTGGGCGATATTTGGCAAAGATAATCCCGCATCGGACACACTCCGTCGCCTGATTAAGCCGTTCGGCCTGACACTTCGGACACTGGGTGGTGGATGCACCGACGGTACGCATCTCTACACTGTAGGATCGGGCATGAAATCGGACAAGAAAATCAGAAGAACGGCACACGCGTGAAGGGAAGAAACAGCGAAGTCCTTAGTGGAAAGAAAAGGAGACCGGGGCAAATGCCACGACAAACGCCCGTCATCCTTGAGACTTAAGTACAGCACGCAACAATGGAACGTGATCCGTCAGCCTCGGCCTGTCATGTGTAGGAGAGTCTTAGACACCGGAAGCGCATCCCGGTATAATCAGTGTCCATAGGAGCATGGTTACGCATGACCCTCGACACCCGCGATTCAGTCATTGAGACTATCGTGCAACGTCTCGTCGCAGCCTTGTCGCCGGAACGCATCTATCTGTTTGGCTCTCAAGCCAGAGGGGATGCAGGGCCTGACAGCGACTACGATTTCCTGGTCGTGGTTCACACATCGACGCTGCCGCGGTATCGCCGTGATCAGGCTGCGTTCCAAGCCCTTCTCGGCGTCGGGGTAGCGAAAGATGTGCTGGTGCTGACCCATGATGAGTTTGAGCGGCAACGGACGGTCGTCTGCTCCTTGCCGGCCACCGTAGAACGAGAAGGGATGCTGCTCTATGCAGCCTGACAAGGCTGCGACAGTCCGAGGCTGGCTCAATAAAGCCGCCAACGACCTGCGTGGCGCCCGCATCGACTTAGAGGCAGATCCCCCGCTGATCGAAGACGCGCTGTTTCATTGTCAGCAAGCGGCGGAGAAATCGTTGAAAGCCTTTCTGACCGGTCACGATACCCCCTTTAAGAAAACCCATGATCTCGATGAGTTGGGCCGCGCGTGCTTGGCGCTAGATGCCAGCTTAAGCGAGAGCCTGTTATCCGTTTCCACCCTCACGGTCTTCGCATGGGAGTTCCGCTACCCCGGCGACACCCAAGTGCCGTCCATGCACGAAGTGCGTGAGTATCTCGACATCGCGAATCGGCTCTACACTGCGATCCTTGTTCGACTTCCGCAGGCCTGTCACCCGTAACAGATCCATCATCGTCCCCCGTCACATGCTCCCAACAATCCTGCTCTGTTCCAATTTGAAGCCCCATCACTGTCGGCGTACCAACCCCACCCGTGTTGCAGGTGATGGAGGGCAGGTTGTTGTCGACGGTATCATAGACATACGTCGCGACATTGCTCTGCCTGGCGATCACCTGTGACAGCCGGCCTAGGTCGTCGTAGATGTATTAGGCTTGGTCGGCAGAGATCTGTGCGGGGCTGATAGCCAGCAGTGCCGCTCCCAAGAGATTGACCAGAAGAATTCTTATAGCACTCATCAGCATCACGATATCCAACTCCTCAAATGTTCTGGTCTCACTTTCCCTTGAGCCCACAGCGAGTCATGGATGCACGCCTTCGTCCTTATCGAACAGACACGTTATTGTTCTGCAGCTACTGGCTCCCTTCATAACCCAACCACCACATGGGCACACACAATCACCAGGGCGATGATGAGATAGATGGCGATGAACGTCCACGTGGTTCGACGCTCGCGTGCGCGCACCCTCTGGTATTCGCGCTCATACGTCGACGTCGCCTCCCACTTATCTCGTGTCCATTCCACCTCCGCGCGCGCGTGTGTTTGTCTTGTTCGGACAACCGCCACAACCACACAGGGACCAGCAGGGTGATAAAGCCGGCGCCCCAGAGGGGAACGCGCTCCGCTACCCACTCGAAAAACCCCAGGCTGCCGTTCCTCCACGCCTCGTGCTGACTCTTGCTTTCTTCGTGGTGCTGTCCCCGAACACCCGGTTCCCTGGGCCGATCCTGCGCGCAACGGAACCCGACCTTCATACCGCGTTCTGTCGGTGCAATTCCGTCCCGAACCGTGGGGCGAATCCCGAACGAGCCATCGATCCAAGACCCGCCACGGGTCATCCGAACTTCCCCACTCGACGGTCCGGTCGGATTCCGCTTCGGGCTCTTGCGGTAATAGAAGCCGTCAGACCAGTCCGCCACCCATTCGGCCACATTGCCTGTTATATCGAACAACCCAAACGGATTGGCCTCATACGACCCCACCGGTGCGGTGGTGATTGCGCCATCGTCGTACCCGGCGATGATGACCGGCAAATGGCCCCTGGCGCTCTCGTCCGCGACGTTGGCAACCTGGCGCGTGCCAGTTAAGAAATTCCCCCACCAATAGATCGTCTGCGCTCCGGCCCGGGTGGCATATTCAAACTCGGCCTCCGTCGGCAACCGCTTGCCCGCCCAGCGACAATAGGCCTCCGCGTCATGCCACGAGACGTTGACGACGGGATGCTCGGCTCGGTCGCTCGCAAACACCTCGGGTCCCGCTTCCGGGCGCCGCCAGGTGGCTCCTTTTGTCTGTTGCCACCCCTGTTGGCTATTGCTCCAGACGAAGGCCGTGCCCTCCTATCTCAGCTGTGGTCAGATAGCCAGTGGCCTGCACAAACTGATCGAACTGCCGGTTCGTGACTTCGTAGGGATCGAGGGAGAAGGGATCGAGGGTCACCTGATGCCGGGGTTGCGCCGAGAGGACCCAGCCTGTGCAAGACGCGGCTTGTTTCTTCACTTCGGTCTTGCAGTCTTCGTTGACCCGATCCGCCTCGTCGTCGCTGATTCCCATCCAGAAGGTGCCGCCCGGCACCGACACCATGGTGACCCTATCTGGATCGATACGCGTCTGCTGACGCAGTGGGGATTGGCGAGGTGGCTGAGTGGGCGCCTGGTCTGTCGGCGACGTCTCGGAGGTGGCTGGTCATGTCGCTTGGTCGATACCGCCGGGCGGCGCCGTGGCCTCTGTCTTATGCTCATTGGGACTTGTCTCCTCCGTCACGACCCCCTGCGCCTCAAGCTGGCTCCGGTCCCATAACATCTTGGCACTCAGCAGGAACAGAAACAGGCAGAGTGCGAGGATCCCGCCATACAAGATCACCAGCCTCCGTCGGAGGCGCGCGAGTTCGGCGGGTTCATCGGCAATCGGTTTGTCCGGTGACCACGCCTTGTTTATGACTAACCACCGTTTCGCCTCTCGTTCTGAGTGGTACAGCATGTACGCGCAGACCGACCCAAGGAGAAACACGAACGCCATGTGCCCCACAATCTGTCGCGTGAGATCTTCAGGTGACTCTAGCGCCATCTTGTGCCTTTACCGTATGGGCCTAGAAGCATTTGGGACAGGGGTATTGCGTGCGTTGTTGTAGAGTGTGTAAGCCCTATTTATCGCGATCACGGTGATCATCGGCTACACTCTAGAGCCGGACTGGAATTCGGACAAGAAAATCAGAAGATTGGGTGAGCAAACCGGAAGCAGCAAGGAATCATTTAGCAGAGTATTGAAAAACTATTTCGATGCTCAGCAACTCTGAACACCTCAGAGATCACGGACTGAATGAGCGTACAGGATGTTCAAAAAGGCATTCCAGCAAGGCCACAGCGAGCGAAAGGCCGAGGCGTACGCGGTTGGTACGTGGAGGCTTTGAGCGATGCGAGAACGAAGTTGGAGGACTTTTTCGACATCCTGTTAGTGGAAAGAAAACGGGACCGGCGCAAAGGTGATGACAAACACGGCAAAGGCAATCCATCCGACAATGGTGCGATTTCGACCCAGCGGGACATGGGGGTCCATGACAGGGGGATGGCCGACTCCCCACAGTCCCGCCATGAACGCCCAGAGAAACCAGCCTGTCCAGCCGATGAATCCCAAGATCAATAAAATTGGAAGAAAGGCGAGCGCCATCGTCCGCTGGCGGCGCCCCCACAAGGCATAGGCGACATGGCCGCCGTCAAGTTGGCCGATCGGAAGGAGATTGAGCGAGGTTACGAAGAGTCCAAACCAGGCAGCAAAGCCGATCGGGTGGAGCACCACATCGGCTTCGGGTGGAACTGGTCCGATCACGAGCCACGACATGAATTGCAGCAGCAAGGGCTCCCCCAGGTGCAACCCATACGTAGCCGTTCGATCCACCACCGTGGACAGACTGAGTCCGATGATCAGCACAATGACGGCAACGACAAAGCCTGCCAGGGGACCGGCGACACCAATATCGAACAACGCCCGACGACTCAGAATTGGCCCCCGCATGCGGATAATGGCACCGAACGTCCCAATGAAATGGGGAGGGCCCGGAATGAACAGCGGCAAGGAGGCCGGTACCCGGTGAATCTTGGACAAGAGATAATGCCCTAGTTCATGCGTGGTGAGAATAAAGAGCAGCGACCCGGCAAATGGAATTCCCCGCCACAATGCTTCAGGAGAAGCCAGGAGAAAATTGAGAGGCCCACGCACCGGCCCGCTGTAGGCTTGGTAGGCTCCCGCCCACAATGTGGTAAAAACTGTCAGGAGAAAGAGGATAACGGGCAAGGTCCACTTCGAGAAAAAAGATGGCTCGGCGTCATCTTCGGTCTCCATCTGGTCGACGGCCTCCGAGACCGGATCTTGCCCTGTATCAACAAGGACTTCGCGATCAAGCTCTCGATGTTCGTTCTGACCCAGTCCATCCATGCCATCCCTGCTCAGCCGATTCTCGCAAATGGATTATGGTCCAGCTCTTCCTCAACGGTCGTGGCAGGCCCATGCCCAGGAAAGAGACGGTAGTCTGGGGACATGGTCAGCAGACGGTCGCGAACCGAATTGAGATGCGTCGAGTACAGCTCCTTGGGATTGGACCGACCGATTGATCCGGCAAAGAGGGTATCCCCGACGAAACACACCGGCAAGTGCTCGTCATCGACACCATAACAGATGCCGCCAGGGGTATGCCCTGGGGTCGTCATACATCGGACCGTACGGCCTCCAACGCGAATCGCCATTCCATCGACTGGTGTCACCAGCAAATCCCTCCGTGGCCGCCAACCCAACAGTCCTTCATCCTCAGGACCAAGGTACACCGGGACCTCGCAATGGCCCAGGATCTGCTCGATCCCCTCTGCATGGTCCGCGTGGCCGTGCGTCAAACACACGCCGATCAGGCGCAACCCACGCCGACGAAGCAGGTCCAGCATCGCGGGCGCATTATAGGCAGTATCAACCAACAATGCTTCGCCTTCATCATGGAGGATGTAGCCCTGCACGCCATACCCATTGATAGAGCCCTGAACCGGGTCTACCCACGGCGGCGTCCGTTGCGCAACCGGCTCCCACGTATCGACCGCAATCTGTTCGAGCGGCTCACCGCGCAGGCCCAAGGCCTTGGCCAACGCGCGCACTTCCGTACGGTCTCTCGGCTGCGCGCCCCGTTCCAGTGCGGTAATGTCCCCTCCGGGCAAGCCCGTCATTCGCGCCACATCACCAACCGACAGACCTTGTCCCGTGCGCGCCTTCTTCAGAATATCGCAAAAGTCGTCTTCAAGCGGCATGAATTAACCCTCAGCGGCGAGTTCTCTCTCCCTTAACCTATGCGTGGCGGACGAAGCGCGGGTTGAGACACCGTCATCGCGCGATTCGTTCGCGTCTGCAAAACGCACAGCACGCGACAGCATTGCGGCCCAAGGCCGCAGCCTTAGAGGAGCGTGCGACCGTGCCAGCGACGATCTCGACAGCCCTCCGTATTGGACGCATGATGATGGCACCGAAATGCGCGCTTCGCCCGCCACGCTATCCCCTCATCATCCTTCCGGGCTGAGCTTGATTTCCTTTACGTCTCCGAACGCCGACAACGCTTTCGTCAACGCATCTCCAGACCCGACAGCGATAATCTTCAAGCGATCCGGACGCAAATGTTTCTTGGCCGCCGCAAGGACATCTTCCTTGGTTAGCTGGATCACCTGTGCGCGCAGCTGTTGCAGAAAGTCCTTCGGTAACCCGTCATACTCCAACTCGATCAAGCGACTCACGATGGCTGATGGGCTGGCAAAGGAGAAGACAAATGAGTTCACATACGCTTCTTTCGCTTCTGCAAGCTCGGCATCTGTCACCGGTTCTCCACGCATGCGTTCCATATTCGCCACAAACCGCTCGATCACTTCCTGCGTAGAGGTCATCTTGGTTTCGGCCCGCATCATCCAAACGCCCTGATCGTGCATGCCCGTATAGAGGCGGCTCCCGACGGAGTAGGCCAGCCCCCGCTTCGTTCGCACGTCGTTGAAGAGGCGGCTGCGGAATGAGCTTCCACCCAAGATATCGTTCGCGATCGCCAATGCCACATAATCGGGATCGCTCTCCTTGATCGAAAGATGGCCCACTCGGAGATGCGTCTGTGATGTGTCTTTATTGATAAACCTGATCACAGATTGCGACAGATCCGCTTCCGACACGTCAGGAATCTTCAGCTCGGGCACTGTGCCCGTTTGCCAATCGCCAAACACCTTCCGGAGTGAGGCCAGCAGCTCGTCTCGTGTAAAGTCGCCGGTCACGCCGAGAAGCATCCCATTCGGGTGAATTGTGTGGCGATGAAAGGCGACAAGATCCTGTCTCGTGAGACGTTTAATCGAATCGACCGAACTTTCTCGAGCCGTCGGATGGTCGGCACCATAGAGCGCTTTGCTAAATTCCCGGCTCACGATGGAACCAGGGCTATCTTGTCGGCGACGGATCGATTCGATGGCCTGTAACTTGGCCAGTTCCAGACGAGCGGGCTCAAACGCCGGCGATCGAATGAGACCAGCAAAGATCTCCAATCCTCGATCCAGGTCCTTACTCAACACATCCAGGGACGCCGAGCCTGATTGCCTTCCAATACCGATGTGGACATCGCCTGCAAACTGATCCAACTCTGCATCGACTTGCTCTGCCGACAAACCACCCCCACCACCGGCGCGCATCACCGCACCAGTCATGGCCGCCAATCCAACCTTATCGGCTGGGTCGAGCCAACTTCCTGTACGCATGGTGGCGGTGATCGTGACCAAGGGTAATTCATGGTCCTCCAACAGATAGACGACCAGGCCATTGTCCAAAACCACTCGCTCCGGCTCAGGCGGTGAGAACTCAACCGGCTCAAACGTCATGGTTCTTGGGTCTTCGGCCTCTAGATCGGCCGAATAGGCCACCGATCCCGACACCAGCAAGAGGACCACCACGCCAAGCAGCCTCGCAACCTCGCTTCTCATATTCATCCAGTCCGCTCTTCCCCGCTTCATGGTCTCACCCCGCTGACGGGCCTTGCCGCAGCCGCTTTCGCATTCCCTTTTTTCATCAAGACTGCAACAGTCCGATTCGACTTGGTGAAGTACTGGGTCGCGACGCGCTGCACATCGGCAGCAGTCACCTTGGCAATCTTATCTCGCGATGTCAGGATGTATTGCCAATCGCCGGCCACAGCCTGATACAAGGCCAGTTGAGAAGCCAACCCGCTGTTCGAGCGTAACCCTCGCACCAAGTCCGCATCCAGATTATTGAGCACCTTCTCCAGCTCCTTGGAAGACACTGGTTCCCGCTTCAGCCGTTCAAGCTCTTCATAGATCGCGGCTTCTACTTCCGCAGTTGTATGTGGAGCCAGCGGCGTCGCTGTGACGATGAACAGATTCGGCGCCCGTGCTCCCGGATGACTCGCATCTGATCCGACCGAAGCCGCTATACGCTTTTCCCTGACCAATTTCTGATGGAGACGAGACGTGAGCCCTTCGCTCAGCACGGCATCGATCACGTCGAAGACATCGTCATCGGGATCTCCCAATGTCGGCTTGTGATACCCGATGACAATCGCCGGCTCCGCGTCAAATTCGACCTCGACTCGCCGCTCACCGCGCTGCTCCGGCTCGACCGTCACCAACGATGGCGGCGGCGGCGCGGCCGGAATCTTCCCGAAAGTCTGTTCGATCAACGTAATGACGTCCCTTGGGTTGATATCGCCGACCAGGGCGATGGTGGCACGATTCGGGCCATAGTGCGTCTTGAAAAAGGCTTCCGTGTCAGCGGGTGTCAGCGACAGGATATCGGATCCCCATCCGATCGTCGGAATGCCATAGCTGTGGGCGCGGAATGCCGCCGATGTGAAGGTCTCAAACAGCAGACCGTTCGGACTGTCGTCGTTGCGTAAACGCCGTTCTTCCATCACAACGCCCCGCTCCTTATAGAACTCACGCAACACCGGATGAGCCATTCGATCTGATTCGATCGCCGCCCACAAAGGCAATCGATTGGATGGGAAACTGATCATGTAGCGGGTCAGGTCTTTCCCCGTCGAGGCATTGAGCCCAACGCCGCCATGGCGTTGGTACAACAACGCCATTTCGTTGCCGACGACATACTCAGCTGCCTGTGCCTGGAGATCTGCAAAACGCTTTCGGAGAGACTCGATCGTCGTACCCTCTTCGTCTGTTGCCTTCGCGCCGTTGGCATCACCATCGCGCTGGCGTTGATCGAGCTCGGTGCCAACGCGTGCCAGTTCGTCCAAGATCGGCTTCTCTTCCTCATAGTTCGTCGTGCCGATCATGCGGGTGCCTTTAAACGCCATATGCTCATAGAGATGAGCGATACCGGTTTGACCGACCTGCTCATTGATCCCGCCCACCGCAAAGGTAATATTGATCGAGACGATGGGCGTCTGATGTCGTTCGACCATGAGAACCGTCAGCCCATTCGCAAGTCGGTGTTCGATCACTCGCTCGGCAAGACTCGAGCTTGACGCGTACGAGGGGTTGATTGAGTGGAACGTCACCATGACGAGAGTGCACACAGCTAGAACCGCACGGCTGATGGCCTCTCCTGCCGTCTTCTGGCCGACCCGTCGTTTCACGCTGCACCATTCACGATCGCTCATATGAAAAGCTCCATAAGTTGTTGTGGGTGTTCGATGAACCAATCGGGCTGACAGGCGGCCATCTTGTCCCGGTTACCCATCCCATACCCCACGGCGCACACGCGGATGCCGGCGTTATGGCCTCCATTGATGTCATTCGTGCTATCCCCGATCAGCACCGTCCGCTCTTTCGGCACGCCCAGTGTCTCTACAATGTGCAATAACATGCCGGGTTCCGGCTTGAGTCCAAAGCCATTGTCTCCACCCACCATGTATCCAAAATGCTTTGGGCCTAACCCGTTCACAATGACACGAGTGTATTCAATCGACTTGTTGGTCGCAATCGCCTTGGTCTTGTGCGCAAAATGCTGCAGCATCGGCTCGATGCCTGGGTAGAACGTAGTCCGGTCCAAGCAATGTTCGAGATAGTGGCCGCGAAATACCCTCAACGCTTCTTCAAATCTGGCCTGATTGCCCTCTCCAACTGCCAAACGAAGCAGTCGTTTCACACCGTCGCCGACAAACCCGAAAATCTCCTCAATGGGGCGTTCGGGCAACCCCAGTTCGACCAGTGTAAAGTTCACGGAATGGGCAATATCCCACTTGGATTCGATCAGGGTGCCGTCCAGGTCGAAGATCAGCAAGTCTACCGGAGTCTGCGCCATGATTATTTGGCCTTTCGCAAGGAGTCGATGAGTGATGCCAGTTCGGTGCGATGGGTTGTATTTTGTTCGTTCGCTTCGGCTTCTCGCGCGAAACTCACCATCCGTTTCAACCCCACGTGAGGAGGAATGATCGGGGAGACGATGCGCCAGTAGTTCCCCACGACTTTCACGTGGAACCGGACCTCTTCTGTGGTGTCTTCAGGAATGAAGGTGGCATTCTCGAGATACACTGCGCCCCGCACATGAAACGTCACCGGAATGACCACTTCCAGATTATTGAGGATTTCCCATGTTCGATAATCATCCGGCACGCTGGTTTCCTCGACCACCACCACACGGCCCCATGCCGGCTCTTCCTTCCACGCAATATAGGGCATCACGGTGTCGAATGACGGAGCGTCCAGGCGAGCACCTTTCCGATCAAGGAGCACATACCGCTTGACGACCTCCGCTGGAGATCGCTTCATCGAGCCGCTCGGACTCACCTGTGCGTTCGAAGTGGATGTCAGGGTGAGGACCGCCAAGGCGAGAATGTAGGGTGCGAGGCGATCACGCGACCTACTCACGATTGTGCCCGCATTACGCTCCCACACAGCACGTAGGTTCCGCAGGATGTTCCACACGGATCAGACAAGATCTCGCCTCTCCTCAGAATAGAGAACACATGAACCGCCTCATTCTAGCAAACAGGACGGGAGACATCCAGGCAACAACGTGATGGCCCCGCACGTTGTTTGACCTTCTTGAAAAGAGAATGCTACGGTCTTCGTCATCATCTTCGTGCGGAATTCGAGGAATCAGAACCGATGCTCACTGATCCTGGGCGATGGACGCCACTCGCCGCTCTCCTCATCACGCTGCTGTGTGCCAGCAGCATAGGCTCTTTCATCTCAGCGGCCGATGCCGAGAGGAGCGTCGCCCCCTTTCCTGGCAACTCCATCCTCACCCCGTTGGACCCGACTGATGCCCCTCCTGTGCTCAGACCCGCTCCGCAGAAAGCCTACGATCTCCTGCAGCGGCTGGAAGAGCGAGGCGGCTCACCTCTTCCTGGCTATGTCGGCGGGCGTGAGTTCCAGAATCGAGAACGGCGCCTTTCACGAGGTCGCTATCGGGAGTATGATGTCAATCCAAGGATACGGGGCCGCAACCGTGGTGCCGAACGGATCGTCATTGAGCAGCGGACCGGGAAAGCCTATTACACAGGGGATCATTACCGCACATTTGTCCCTCTCAATTGAGGCGCGGGGAAATCAACGGGTACTTCATGTCCCTGAAACCAACATTCGATATACATCTGAGTAACACGACGCCCCCTTGGTCGACTTTGCTCGTCATACCCGATGGGGCTTCAGCCGCAGCCTTGGTGAAAACCCCGCCGGGATTTGCGTTGCGTATCATCCAGGGAAAGAAATGCCATCATTCTTCGGACCTCTTCAATGAGTTCGCACGAGCACTCGACTTTCCGGATTACTTCGGACACAACTGGGACGCCTTAGAAGAATGTCTTGCCGATTTCGAATGGCTCCCAGCCAAAGGGTACATCCTACTCATCACAGACGCACAGGCCGTGCTTCCCGATGACGAAGACGAGTATGAAACACTGCTGGAAGTCCTCAGCGACGCCGGCGAAGCGTGGAGTAAGGGACAAACGGCCGACGGTCGGCGGGCCCCATTTCATGGAGTGTTCGTCGTGGCCGAACAGGACAAATCGAAACGGAAACGCTGGGAGCTAGACGAATTCTTCCTCGAAGGGCGGAAGACACCAAGGGCGAAACCAGCCCGCAAACGTTCAGCGAAGACGTCGAAGAAGTAAAGGCCCGTGGGGACTGTTGAGTTCTGAAATAAATCGTAGCAGTTTTGAGGCGTTACAGGCGGACTTTTGAAGCCAAACCCTTAAGGCGGACACTGAGCTGCATGGCGGAAAGCACGATCCGGCGAGTAGACCACACACGGCTTCTGACATTACCGGTAGGAGCTGCATAAAAACCCATCCTCGGCCCACGAGCCGCCCATCGGGTCCGCACCGCTGTCTCATGTTCGAGGCAGATGCTATGCGTCTCCCTCGGATCATCCAGCGGCGCTTTTTCACCCACGAACCCGCTCCGACCTTCTCCGCGGCACCATGAACAGACCACCTTCATAGCCAACTCTCTTTCTTCCTTGATACACAGCAAGAACTGCGCCGTAGTTCTTGCGCATAGACAAATCAGATAACAAAGGGTATTTCGTTCTACGGGCGAAGAGTCCGAGCTTTCACTGTATCCAATTTGATAGAAGCGTCACTCTTCCGACAATTTTTGCCCGCCGCGAGATACTTCCACGGTGATTCCTCTCCGGTCTGTTTCTTGACCAGCTCTCGTCCTGCATGATAGGGTGCGCCCCCGTTATGAAAACGTCCCGCTCTGCGAAACTCTTCACCGAGGCTCAACAGCTCATACCTGGAGGCGTCAACAGTCCTGTCCGAGCCTTCCGCTCGGTCGGTGGACAACCACGCTTTATTGCCAGGGCCAAAGGATCACGGCTCTATGACGTGGATCGGAACGCCTATATCGATTACGTGCTGTCTTGGGGGCCGATGATCTTAGGGCATGCGCATTCCGCTGTGATCGCGTCAATTAAAAAAGCGGCGGGACAAGGGACGAGTTACGGCGCGCCCACGGAACTGGAAGTGTCCCTAGCCAGAGAAATTCGGAGCGCCTTTCCCTCGATGGAAAAGATTCGGCTGGTCAGCTCCGGGACCGAAGCTGCCATGAGTGCGATCCGTGTCGCCCGAGGCTTTACGAAACGCAACGGAGTCATGAAATTCGAGGGGTGCTATCACGGACACAGTGATTACTTACTGGTGAAAGCCGGATCAGGATTGGCCACGTTGGGAATTCCCGATTCACCAGGCGTGCCTGATGACTTTGTCAAACATACCCTCACCGCTCCCTACAATGACATTCGCACGGTGCAGCAACTCATCACGAGGCACCGCGACAAGCTGGCCTGTGTCATCCTCGAACCAATTGCGGGCAATATGGGCGTGGTGCCTCCTGCTCCTGAATTTTTATCCGCGCTGCGGCAGCTCACAGCTGAGCACGATATCCTCTTGATCTTCGATGAAGTGATTTCCGGGTTTCGCGTGAATTATGGCGGGGCGCAGGCACTCTATGGCATCACGCCGGACCTCACCGTCCTGGGCAAGATTATCGGGGGAGGCTTACCCGTTGGCGCGTATGGCGGGCGTAAAGAGATCATGGATCTCATCGCGCCGGTCGGGCCGGTCTATCAGGCCGGCACCCTCTCAGGAAATCCACTGGCGGTCTCCGCAGGCTTAGCTACGCTTAAGCAATTGCGCGTGAAGGGGGTGTACAAGCAGCTGGAGCAACGATCGTCTGCCCTCGCGAAAGGAATCGGCGAGGCGGCAAAAAAGGCAGGGGTCCCCGTCACGCAAACCCGCGTCGGGTCGATGCTGACGACCTTCTTTACATCCGGACCTGTCGTGGATTGGAATACGGCGAAACAGTCTGATACGAAGCGGTACGGCCAGTTCTTTCACCACATGCTGGAACAAGGCGTGTATCTGGCTCCATCCCAGTTTGAAGCCGCCTTTCTCTCTACCGCTCACAGTGCGCAAGACGTCGAAAAGACTATCCGCGCTGCACACATCGCATTCAAGAAGCTCTGATCCAGTCGTTTGTGAAGCGTCGTTCGTATCTCGTAAGATACACCTTTATCTATTTGGATACAGTGCGCGCCTCGCAGCTTCTTCGCTTCACGTTCGTCTATTCGTCGTCCTCGTCGTCTGCTTCGAGAGCCTCCTGCCGTTTCTGTTCCTCCATGGCGTTATGGAGCAACATGCGGATAAACATCGAATAGAGCGACCCTTTCTCCAAGGTTCCACCAGGCGGGATGGCGATTTTCCCTTCCTTAATCATGCGATCCATCCAAACTTTTTGATCCGGGGCAATCAAGATTGGAATCTCGACCAACCCTACCCGTCCCATCATATCCATGCGTGTAAACCTCCGTGAAGCATCACAAGTTCCATTCGACCCATGACCGCATTGCAGCATGCGGTTTTGAACATTGTCAATCAATCAGAATCTGGCACAACACGTGCGTTACCAATCTGCCATGAAGCCGTACCCAGCAATGTTTACAGCCTGCGTCGTTATCTGCGGGATCGGCGTTGTCTCATCGCTACCCGCCACCTCGGCAGAGCGTCTACAGAAATCCGACTTGGGATCTACCCTGAACCAACAGTGTGACCTCTGCTGGTATCCATCGCCGAATGAAGAACCGTCGACTCGCCTTCCCACGTACAAACAGCCTCGACACAAACGACCGCCTGACAGTCGCCCACAGCGTCATCCTAAAGGACGATACAAACTAGAATCCACACACAAACAGTCTCGGCTTTCCACGCTTCGAGCCCGGTCACGGCAAGAGACGAGAGTGCTGAGCGATCTCCAAGTTCGTGCGGTCGATGGCGATACCATTCGCGTCGGAGGCGAGCGCATCAGACTTCGCGGGATCGACACGCCTGAAATGACTGAGCTACAAGGCCCGGCAGCCAAGCAGCGGTTAGAAGAGTTACTCCGCAGCGGCCCGATTCGCATCGAGCCACACGGCCGAGACGTCTACAATCGCCTCCTGGCCGATGTGTTTGTGAACGAACGAAATGTGGCGGAGGTGTTGAGTCTGGAAGGATACGAAAAGCCGCAGTCATAGGGACAGGAACGCAGAGCCGCAAGACACAAGACCATACTTTCATTCGAGATATTACCGACAGAATCTACCCCGCGCTCCGCTCGGACGTGCCCCAAACTAGCATGCGCCGGTGAGCCGTGCGGCTATTAGGTCTTGTTGCGTGATGCGCAACATGCTATCTTTGGCGCGTGATCCAATCATTCCGGCACAAGGGGCTGAAGAAGTTCTTTGAGTCGGGGAGCGCGGCAGGTATCCAACCGCACCACGCCAAACGCCTGCGCATGCTGTTAGCCGCCTTGGATACGGCGCTGTCCATTGAGGACATGAATGTTCCAGGATTCCGACTCCATCCCTTGAAAGGATCGGAACGCGATCGGTGGTCTGTGTGGATCAATGGAAACTGGCGGTTAACCTTCACGTTCAAAGACGGCCACGCCTACGTCTTGGATTATGAGGACTACCACTAATGGCTATGCACAATCCTCCCCATCCCGGCGAGTTCATTATCCAAGTCTATCTGGAGCCCAACAATCTGAGCGGTCGCGAACTGGCCGGAAAGCTCGGTGTAGCGGCTTCAACGCTGAATCGCATTCTTACGGGGACGAGCCGTATTAGCCCTGAAATGGCGCTACGCCTCTCCAAGGCGCTTGGCCGTTCTCCCGAGAGTTGGCTGGCCATGCAGTACAACCACGATCTCTGGCATGCCAAGCAGCATGTGAAGCTCGGCAAGGTCGGGAAGGTCCGGCTCACCGCGGCCTAGAAGAAATTCGCAGCCGAGTCAGCTGGCGCCTGAAAGGGGAACCGTGGGTGTTCGAAACGGGCTGATCGCCTCTCTGAAATTGCACGCTGACCCCTAACAGTCTGCTGAAAACCCCCTCGCAAAGCGGTGCGTACTATGATTCTCTGTTTTTAGGAAGAACGGGGGGTCACTCATGCGCGGAACATTTGACGATCAGGGACGGTTGGTTTCATATATTTCGCCGG
>JAOUMR010000156.1 GCA_029881435.1 Nitrospira sp. | reverse complement strand
AATTTATGCTTCACATAGGAGTGTTACGATAGGCTCCATTGAATGAACCATTTTGAGGATTCACTTCATGGCAAGTGCAACCATTAAGATCTTCCTCGCTCACGGTGACCCCAAGCGACTCCGAACGGCTGAAATATCAAACTGGACAGGTAAGGCTATTGCCGCTCCAAGAAGCGAGTTCGATAGTGTGCTTGCCAGAGAGGAGTCACAGAAATCAGGTGTCTACTTTCTCACAGGTATAGATCCAGAAACTGGAAAGAGCGCTGTGTACATCGGAGAGGCAGAGTCAATTCGAGACAGAATCAAAGGTCATCTGGATAAGGACTTTTGGAACCACATAGCACTCTTCATTAGCAAAGATGAAAATCTCACTAAGTCTCATATCAGGTACCTCGAAGGTCGGTTAATCGAACAGGCCAGGCAAGCTAGTCGGGCGGAGGTCAAGAACAGCCAATGCAGTGGGGCACGTTTGCCTGAATCGGACCGTGAGGATATGGAAATCTTCCTTGAGAAGCTCCGCCAATTATTGCCGGTGCTGGGCGTGGAAGTACTGGTGCCAGCGCTCGCAAATGCAGCTAGCGGAACGGAACTTGAGCTCCTGTCCTGTGAAATCAAGGGACTCAGGGCCTCGGGTCATTTAACTCCAAATGGGATTGTAGTACTCGCAGGATCGCAAGCCGTTCTTAATGAGCGACCTTCCAGCCAGAAATACCCATGGCCTATAAACATGCGACAAAAGCTGAAAGACGAAGGTATTCTCACAGTGAAAACCGATCATTTATTATTTGCCAAGGATGCTGAGTTCTCAAGCCCCAGCGCTGCGGCTGCCGTGATACACGGTGGTCATGCTAACGGGCTTATCGCATGGAAGAACAAGGAGGGTAAGACACTCAAAGAGCTTGAATCCGTATAACCTGTATCCATTACCCAATTTATCTCTCGCTGCAAGACAGACTGAGTAGGGTGCTACAGGAGTCACATGAGAATATCTGAACCGCTGAGCAAAGCCAATCCTCAAGCTAATTCATCCAACGTCTTTCCCGCAGGCTATTCGATCCTGGAGTGCCAGTGCTCAGATGTAATCTAATTGCAGAATCAAGCGCAGAGCGAGGCTCCAGGCCACCATTGTGCTAATTTTGTGCTAAAAAGCATCCATAGGCCGAGACCCATTGGAAGCAATGAAGACAGTGGAAACCGCCTAAGAGCCTGATACATTGAGAGAAACGGGGAAACCAGTTGTAACACCGAGCCTTGTGGTATTAACCCTTAAGCCATTCGTAAACCGCAGGTCGCCCGTTCAATCCGGGTCGCCGGCTCCATACTTTTCAACGACATTTCAGGCAGTTGCAGGATGGCTCCGGTCTGTGGGTTCTGTGTATAAGCCCCTTCTGCTACCACTTTGCTACCACGAGCTACCGCCCTCTCTGATTGAGACGGTATTGCGTCAAGGCGATCCAACGCACCGGGTGCTTTCTTCTTCAGCCATCTCCCATAGGTGCTCACCGTTAATTCAATCGTCGCGTGTCCCAATTGCTCCTGAACGTAAGGGGCTGGGACACCCTCGGAAAGCAGGATCGAGGCGTAGGTGTGCCTGAGACAATGGGGTGTGAAGTGGAGTGGAAGCTTGGCTTTCTTCAGCACGCTCGTCATTGCGCGGCGCACATTGGCAGGATCTAATGGAGTACCGTTTTGGGTCACAAACAGCCAGGGCGTCTGATCTGTCCAGCCGTGTTTCAGCCGATCGTGTTTCAGGGTCGTGAGATGGCGAGCGAGCACCGCCGTGAGGGCCTGTGAGAGATCCACGGTTCGACCGTGGCCGCTCTTCGGAGTGTCGAGGGTTCCATCTTCTGCGAAGGCACGGGCAATGCGGATCGTCTGGGCGTTCAGGTCGAGATCACTATCTTGAAGCGCCAAGGCCTCCCCCAATCGCTCTCCGGTTCCGGCCAACACGAAGAAGAGGGGATAGTAGCGCGGAGCGTGCTGCAAGACCGTCGCAAGGAAGTGTTGTCGCTGGACCTTGGTCATCGCCTTGATCTCTTCTTGGCGCGTCGTCTTTGAGACCGTGAGCTTCAGCGCTCGTCCCAGCTTCGCAGCCGGGTTTGTAGCAATCAGCCCATCCTCAACCGCTGCGTTGAGCATCACACGTATCACGGCTTGAATGTTGCGCACGGTCCGCTTCTGAAGGCCCAAGGACAACTTCTCCGTCAAGAAGAGCTTGAGCTGTCCTCGATTCAGCTCCCGAACCCGCAGTTTCCCGAATTGCGGAAGAACATGCAGTCTCATCATCTCGCTATAACGGGCCAACGTGCGCGATTTCACCGTTTGGGCGATGAGCCGCTTCCAGTGTTCCGCGTACTCCGTCATGGTACTGGACGCCGGAATGGTCGGCGATACTCGTTGACGGGCTTCTAATCCAACTTGATCGCGGAAGGCGTCGGCATCGCCTTTCTTGTCGAACGATTTCCAATGTCGGACTCCGGCCCCATCGCGCCAGTCCACCACATATTTGCCGCGCCGTTTTCGCACACAGGCCATGGCGTACACCCTTTTTCTCAAGCAACTGAATCAATCATGTGATCGGCTCTCGAATCGCCAAGTCATGGCGTTCCCATCGGGCCAGGGGATCCTTGGCGACACCGATTCGCCGAGCCATCGTGTCTTGCATGAGGCCCAAGCGTTTTGGAATAGTTGCAAGGTCGTCCCCTTCATGGGGAGAGGATACGATTCGTATACGGCTAGTTTCAACCGCCATGTTGCGCCACATACGCGTGCAAATCGGACGGTTTCACCCTCACCGATTTTCCCAGTCGGATGGCCTTCAGCTCTCCTTGACGGCACAATTCATAAGCGCGATATTGACTGAGCTTCAGTCTTGCTGCGACTTGGCCGATCGTGAGCAGATGCTCCTCGCCTGCGTTGTCTGGTGGGCCCATCAGCGCCCGCTGAACCAGCAACGGCTGAAGCGACGCGAGTCCGATCAACAGCGCCTGCGCGATCTTCGGTGACAGGATCGCCGCCTTTGCGGGGTCCTGGATCAATTGATCAAGGCTCGGTGGTGTCATGATCTCGCTTCCCCTTTACCTCAGTCGCGTGGCAATGCCTAAGACAAGAGACGCAGAAAGACGTAGCACGTCGGCACTTATGAGAGGGTCCAGAATTTTTAACTATACCGAAAAGGTAGGGGAGACCGCTCAAAGGAAGGAACCGTGATTTCGGGTGCGCTCGCGTCCCGAGGGGTCACTCACCTAGGTCCGCAGAGTATCGGACCAGTTTCTGCTGAGGCGTCGCTGGCCTGCGCTGGGCGAGGGGCTTTGTCAGTGACGCATCTGAGGCACCGCGTCCAGAGACGTCGTGCCACATGGAGGCAGGCACCGTCGCTCCGCGCAACGCGGCCCGACCGTGCGGAGAGAACATCCGTCGCTCATCAAGGGGTGTGGCACGCCCGTAGCAACCGCGCCACCGCGGACGGTGTCACGCCTGCAGTCGTGCGTGGCCCCAGATTCGGAAGATGTGTTGCGCCCCTGGCATCGGTGAGAGGCGCAACACGATGTTGAGAAGAGGTCGGTGTGCGAGTCCGGTGTCTGAGTCCGTCCATGATCGGTTCATCTCTTCCGCGGAAGATCGAGGAGGAGAAAGGAGGTTCTCTCATAGGCTTATTGTGTTGGACACATCGTTACACGTGAAGTTGTATGATCCGGCGTGTTCGGTGGGCGCATTCGCGTGGCATCCGGAGACAGCACTTGCTGCATTGATTGAACATGTTCATACCCGATAGGATTCTCTCCATTCTCAGCGACCAAAGGAGAGACCATGAGACACCGCGCCACGATCCGACACACACATCTCCAACTCAATCAAGCAAAGCTTACGCGCGCGAAGACCGTGCTGGGTGCCAAAATGGAGACCGACGCCATCGAACGCGCCCTCGCGCTGGTAGTGGAGGAGCACATGCTCGACCAACCCTTGAAGCGGGTGAAGGGACGCATGCAGCTACAAAAAGTCTTTCGCTGAGATGTGGCGCCTCATCTGTAAAGCCGGAACTTGATCTGATAGGCAGTGGCAGTTCCCGGCCAAGTGCGATCACCGAGCAGACGCACGCCGCGTGTCCGAGATTCGTCGAGCAGCAGGCAGAGCCCCGCGATAAGGATTCACATCCTGAATTCCCAGAAAGCGGGGATGCACAGAACACGGGGGGATCCCTATTTTCGTCGACCGGAATAAAAATTGTGTCGAGAGAATTTTACTCGCAGCACAAACTCTGCTATATCACACCTAGACGCTCACCATTTTGACATCGAAGGGAGGTGGGGTACTCATGGCAACGAAGAAAGCAGCAAAGAAGCCTGCCAAGAAGGCGGCCAAGAAGAAGTAGTCGTCGTCCCGTGAGGAGGCGTCGATCACGTCGCCTCCTCACCATCTCGTGTCCTCGATCTTCCGCACCCCCATCCCGCATCGCACGAGTCGTTGTTTGATCGCACATTGCCTCGGCAACGCTCCCGAGAAACTCGACCACCTGAGAGTACCCACGTCACCGACGAGCGCTCCCCTTCACTGAGCTGTCCTCTAACGGGATGGAATCGACGACGCGTACCTCATGAGCTGAAGAATATGGCACAAGAGGACGGCACGACCGGCAGGCTGAGATCACGACCACGAAGAAGCGGCAAGGCAAAAAAAAGGGGAGGTGATGTCCGCATCACCTCCCCACTTTCTTAGCACCAGGAGAGACTCCATAGCGTAAAGAAAGCAGCGGGGGAATCTTAGCATGAACTTTCTCCCGAAAACAGAATAAATATAGTAACACAATCAATGACTTGAGTAATTGTACGTGGCGATACTACATGGACAATCATGGGGATGGGGACGGATACTCAAGAAGCGAGGCCACGCCCGATTGAGGTGGAACGACCGGACGGTCATGGCGCAGCATGTCCGGCTGTCCACAAAACCGTAAGGATTGCCTCCCCCCTTCCACGCTTGAAGAATGAGCCCAGTGAGAGTGGTCATTCGCTTTCCCCAAAGCAGACGGTAGAGGGAGATTGTGCGACCGTCGGCATCCGGCCACGAGCGGAAGTTCGTCACCCAGATCGCACCGCCATAAAGCGGTCCTCAACCCTGTCGCATTAACGCTTCCGCAAGAGCCGTGCGCCACGGCGACGATTGTGCAGGGGAGCCGGCGCGACGGCTTTATTCGGTTGTTAGCCCCCCGTCCCTTGGGAAGCGGTCGCAGCGGCTGCGCCAGGGGGTCTTATTGACGCGATTACTCGCTCCGCCAACCGGGCGAACTCGATTGCCCGCTCCGGATCGATGTCGAAGTCATCCGCGTGTACCGCTCGGTTCCGCAGGGCTCTCAAGTCTTCGACCAAGGAAGCGGCGTCCCGGGGCAGCAGGCCCTCCTGCTGGAGCGACTGAGCTGAGTCGGTTGTTCTGGTTGGTGGCTTACCGCCGCTTCGCGTCGCTGCAGCCTTCAATGCCAGTTCGACATGCCGCCACGCTTCAGAGATTGCGGCCCGAGGCGAGATTGGCGCCAATCGCTCAATGTAGTCACCGAACGTCCAGTCGTCGGGATTCTCGTACACCCATGCAGGGCGTGTGCCCGGGGCCGGGAGTTTCGCCTGCTCCGCCTTGCCTTCTAACTCGTCAAGCTTCTTACTGAAACTCAATTCGAGATCCTTGAACCTGGCACTTCG
>JAOUMR010000155.1 GCA_029881435.1 Nitrospira sp. | reverse complement strand
TTGCACGAATCTGAGCTTGAGTGATCACCGAGACCGTACTTTGTGACAGTTGTGGTAGCCGTGTCAACCTTGTTCGAGCAATGTCGGGAATCTCGATACGGAGGCGACGGGGAGGGTTCGCTCAGAATCCAAAGACTTGCGGCGGACCAGTCGTGAGGGAGAGAAAGTCGTGGATGGGATCGAGGTTGAGAAAGAGTTACTCGTCCCCTTCGAGATCGGAGAGCACTGCTTTGAGCTTTGCACACTCTTCTGGAGCAATGCGGGAAAAAGCGATTCCGAAGCTATTGCCATCAATCCAACGCACGGTCGCTTCGTCGATTCGCAGGGGCCAATCTAGACCAGGAACATGGAGCCTGCATTCAAACGTTGATCCCGGCTCGACCTTCATATCACTTTCGATCTTACAGCCGCCGGCAGAAATATCGAGAGTTCGCCCCTGCCCCTCCTGCCTGTGCCCAGAAAAGGTACTGCGAAATTGTGTTGTGAATCGTGGTTGGATCCGTCGCTCATCTGGCAGCGGCTTGGCCGGAATCTCCTTGGCTGGTTCTGACTTAAAGAACGTACTGAGTTTTTTCAAGGACACGCTCCTTAACTAAGACTCGCCACCTGCACAGAAATACCCTTTCGCCGCATAGCCTCCCCTATCGGGTTGATAGGAGCATATGATCACGACGATTTTGCTGGTAACAAGATTCATCTCGATCGACGCAGAAGGGACGCTCTTTGCCATACGACACGATGACGACCTGTTTGGAATTTACCCCAACTTCCGTAAGGTACTTGCGAGCAGCCTTGGCGCGTTTATCGCCCAACACCATATTGTAGTCACCGGTGCCCCGTTCATCGCAATGTCCTTCAATTTTCAACACCGCTCCCGGATGATCCTTCAGGTAAGCGGCGTCGTGATTGAGTGCTTCCATCCCCTCATCAGACAAAGTCCATTGATCATAGCCAAAGAAGACGTCATGTAGGCCCGCCTCCACCGCAGCCTTCTCTTCCTTTGTGAGCTCAGCTCGCTGGCGCGGACCATTCCCCGATGGATTTAGGGCGGTGGGATATCCGTCCTGCGCAAGACGCTCTTCAGAGGGATTACGGGAAAATCCACTCAAGTCTCCGCTTGAACTGCCCTCTGAAATCTTTGGCAGCTTCGAACTCGCGCTCCCTGCTGATCTGCTTTCACTGTCAGACTGGACCCATTTCTTGTTACACCCTTGAGTCGAGAGCACGAATACGGCTATGGCCATCACAACTCCAGACGTTGCGATCACTCTGTTCATAACTCTTTTCCTCCATATGTCATCCAGGTTGAGTGACTCGGCGATTTGAAGCAGCAATACAGCAAAGGGCACAGCCCGACGCTCACTATTTCGCTCTCCGAATAAAACTATAGCACTGATGCTGTAATCTGTTGCTTCAGCAGGATGTTACCGGAGCAATGGGAGGATGCCTAATAATTTTGAATATTTGGCTTGGTAACAGAGAGAGGAAAACCCCGATCAAGCAGGAGCCTAATAAAGGGCTCAAGGAGAAATTGCACTGCTCGATGGTGAGAAGGACCGCAGTCAAACGCGTTGCAAGCCTATGCTACGAAACCTGCCTTGGCTCAGCGATACTCTTTTCGCTCAGCCCAACGAACCGGTCGCAGCACGGTTCCTAGGCCAGCTAGTGCACAGATCATCAAGAGCATGGCTAGCGCGATTGCAAGAAAAAATGCGGCTCGTACATCGTGCAAAACGGGGATCATGGTACCACCCTCCTCTTGCTCGATTGATTAGCTGCGCCATCTGCATTCACAGATCCAGGGGGCTCATCGGATCAGCACTTTTGAAGTGCTCGCCCGCAACAAGGACATTGTCTTGTCCAGACAGATCGCCCCTCCTCTGTACAGTATACATCTCCAAACTGTGCTTAGTTTCTATATCGGCAGAACCACCGCACGGGATGACCTCTTTCAGATCTGGTTCGTAGCCTTGATGAATTTTCTTTAGCGAGCTACCCGGATTAAGTGCGAGACCATTCACGCCAACGTAGCGCTAAGGCCTTGTAAACACATGAGAAGTTTTCGCTTTGATCGATGGTGCGCCCGGCGAGAATTGAACCTGCAACCTACGGGTTCGAAGTCACAGCCGACAGATTCAGATCCACCGGAAAACTCAACTAATCAAGACTTTACACAGGCAGACAAGTGAAAATCAAGGCAAGATTTCCGCAACCCTGCAACCCCGGCGCAACCGGAATTCCAGCGCATCCCCGCTACAAGCCGGTGAGTAGTGATCACTTGCAGATCCTGAGCGTCCCTGCGCTCCGTTGTAGAAACAGCTACGAAGGATTTTTCTCCTCGACGGTGATGTCGCAATACTTCGAGATCTGAATTCGCTTGCCGGGATTCTTGAGGACCATTGGCATCACCTTGTGGTCTACGAATCGCTGCAACTCCTCGCCAGAAGTGTGGTCAGCTAAAAACTGTTCATTGAAGACCACATGCCAAGACTGCTTCTCGACGCCATGGCGAAAATCAAACGTCGGTCTGACATTCTGACTGAACTTCACGTCTACGAATCGTTTTTCTAGACACTCCCCTATGATCTGAATTCTTATCGGATCAATTCCACATGTACCCCTGTCCATGGATTTCTCCTTACCTTGAATGAGTCATCTCTTAGTTTACGTTAAACACCACCTTCCATGCGGTCTCTGCTAGTGCTGTAACTCATACTCAATCCCATGGAGCAATGCAGAGAGATCGAGCGGTTTCGAGAAGATCTGCCGAGCCCCGAAGAGTCGGGCCTTCTGAAGTCCGTCTACAGAGCCTCCACTGATGGCAATGACTTTCACATTGAAAAGTATGCGGGTCAATTCCAAGATGACCTCGAGACCAGTCATTTCCGGCATTTCCAGATCGGTAATCACAAGATCCACCGGTTGGGCTTGGAACTGTTCGAGCCCCTGCCGACCGTTGGCAGCCTCATAGACCTGATACCCAGCATCTTCCAGCACCCGTGCCAGCAACATGCGCACTGACGGGTGATCTTCAATGATGAGGATAGTGGCTGCCATGATGCTCTGATCCCTCCTGGTCTGGAACTCCTGGGGATTCGCTCGATACAGTTAGGCTGCAAGCGGTTCAACTTCCTCTGACTCCCAGGGCAGATCGGTGGCCTCGTGCGCCGGCACGGTCAGAAGGTTGCCCGCCACCCGCTTAGCGTCCAGCTGACGGTGATGCTGCAGCACGGCGTCATCTCGATGGCCACAATTGAAACATCGCCAGCTGCGGCTCCACATCTCGCCATATCCGCCTTCCATATCGATCATCTGCTCTTCCAACATCAACCCCTGACAACGTGTACAGGTCATCATCATTATCCTCCCGTTTGGTCATCGCGTCGTGCTTGAGTCAACCGTATCAGGTCTGTCGATGAGAGCCAGATTCAAACGAGGTACGTCTAAAGGGGGGATGGGCAGATAGCAGTATGAATCTGATCACGAAGAGCGCAAGCGCGACTTGACGCTCTGAGGACCGACTTTTCACCAATAGCCGTACAGACAAAAAGGGAAGCCTCCAGAGGGCCGGAGGCTTCCCGCTGAATCGGATTAGCGCTTCAGCGTGTGAGCGGTCATCCACTCCTTTGCCTCAAAGGCGACATTCAAGTGCGCCTCCAGGTCGTTGAGACCAAATGAGGTGCCGTTCCGCCAGGCACCGGACTGATCCTTGAATGGCCGTGAAAAGGTCGTGGCGTAGAACAGTCCGTTCTCGCTGACATTCTGCCAGATCGTCGCTTTGATGTTCTCACATCGCAGCGTGGTTGCCGGTCGTTTGGATAAATTGGTGGTCGCCATCTGGTTTCCTCCTTTATTGAACTGCAGGTGACTCTCTCACGAGAGGAGGAGAGGCACCGTACAATTCACAGAGGAAACAGGAGGCAAAGGCCGGAACCGACGGATCGGAAAGGGACAAGGAGCGAGAGTGAGAGGTTCACTGGCGCGAGCGGTGCACCTCGCAGGTGAAAGCCGGTCGGCTACTGCCGGAGGCGACCACAAACATGCGAGCACAGTGTGATGCCGGACAGGTAGACGTCGCCAGAAAAGACTCCCGGCACCATTGCACTGGTTCGCTCCGATTGATTAATCATTCGCTAATCCGTCTCCTCGCCGCCTTCAATGCATACTTCGCATTGGTCCAATTCCGAGGTGCCGTGCTCACTACAGAAATACCGGCGGCAGCGGCTGCACGTCATGAAGGTCATCCGAACTCGATCTTCGGCTTCGCATCGATAACACTGGCCAGCGCTGCGGGCTTTGGGCATCGCTATGTCTCCATGACAGGTCGTATGAGTTCTCGGGACATCATTTCCATAGTGTGGCGATTACTGCAGGAAGTAGCCCGCGTCCGCCACACGATTCGTTCTACACTGATAACACATCGGGGTTCGTCGCTCCAATTCAAAACAGACATGCGTTGGTCTTGCGAATCACGATCGCAACGGCATTGTTGTGAACCGTCACAAATCTTGCTGCAGACTGATGAGGAGTTCGCTCGAACCAACTTAGGGGAGGATGGATTTGCGAGTTGTTTCGCTGACTAGACGTGTCGTCCCCTCATTCACCCGATAGGGCTGAGGCTCTACAGGCGGACTGAGGATGAAGGTCGTTTTGAAGGTCCTGTCTCTGGTCCAAACTGGTGAGCCGGCCGGGACTCGAACCCGAGGGCCCTCGTATTAAAAGTTCGAACGAAGGGTTTTTGACAAGTGCTCGCCATTGCAACAGTTTCCCCACTATTCGCCGCAATATTGAGAGCTTATCGTATTCTATTAATTCCATGCGTTCCCGTCTCTTTCCGCCCATTCCTGCAGAGTTTTGACAGAGAATTCACCACAGTCGTAGCACGTATTCAAGTTGACGGAGTCGGTGCCTGTTCGTATGTCTCCAACGTGATTGGCCCGGCTTGGCAGCGTTGTCGACTGGGCTAACCGCTTCGAGGGATTCAATTTATAGTGGTCCCCGATTTTGAGACACCGGTTTAAGCTGTTGTCCGAGGAGGGCGATAGCATGAGTGAAAGCAAGAAGCGCACGGTGCATAGTGCGGAATTCAAGGCGAAGGTAGGACTGGAAGCGGTCAGTGGAGCGAAGACGATCAACGAGATTGGCCAGCAGTACGGCGTGCATCCGGTTTTGGTGGGGCAGTGGAAGAAGGAGATTCTGGATCGGGCCGGGACATTGTTCGAGG
The DNA here is from genome assembly GCA_029881435.1 of Nitrospira sp. Lineage (GTDB taxonomy): Bacteria > Nitrospirota > Nitrospiria > Nitrospirales > Nitrospiraceae > Nitrospira_D. Next base: position 497 of record JAOUMR010000155.1, on the reverse strand, counting down.
GCAAACGTGGCCCGAAGCCTGCCGCGCATGCTGACGAGGACCACCTCTTTGGGGAGATCGGTCGGTTGAAGATGGAGCTGGACTGGCTCAAAAACAAGTCCGGACTATGCGTGCAGACGCAAGAATGGGCTGGATAGAGCGACAAGGAGCACTGGCGGTCACGCGGCAGTGCGAACTGGCGAGCGTGGCGCGGGCGAGCGGGTACGATCGGCAAGAGCGGCGCGAAGAGTCCGAGGAAGACCAGCTGCTGTGTCGACTGATTGATGAGGAATACACGCGGCGGCCATTTTACGGAAGTCGGCGGATGGTGGTCTCTCTATCGCGTCAGGGGCACATCGTCAATCGCAAGCGGGTACAACGACTGATGCGCCTGATGGGGCTGGCGGGCCTAGCGCCGGGGCCAACGACCAGCACCAGGCATCCGGAGCACAAGGTCTATCCCTACCTCCTGCGGGGCATCCAGGTCACCCGGCCCAATCAGGTGTGGAGCACGGACA
>JAOUMR010000060.1 GCA_029881435.1 Nitrospira sp. | reverse complement strand
GGAGTATCCCCCCCCCCCCCACAGTCCTTCAGTGGAGATGGAGGGGAACATACCTAACCACGACGAAATAGCGCTTAGTCGCCAAACCATAGTTCGAGTTCTGACTGCGACAACCGTTTTCCTCCTTCTTGCCAGCATTGCGGGGCAGTTCATGAAATATTTTCTGGGCTACAGCCATGCCTATGGATTCATCCGTTTGTTCTATGTAGACATCGAAGGCAACATTCCGACTTTTTTCTCATCAACACTACTACTCCTGGCATCTCTCATGCTTGCGCTTATCACCGTATTCAAGAGATCCTCAAAGGACCCCTATCACCAGCACTGGGCTCTCCTCTCACTCATTCTGCTCTACATGGCCATTGACGAAGCGGCCAGCATCCATGAAATGTTGAACAAAGTGGGGTGGTGGGTGACAGGTCGTCGTGTAGGGGGCATTTTCCACTATGGGTGGGTTATGTTTGGCATGGTCGTAGTCGGAGTGGTTGCCCTCTCCTACCTCAAGTTCTTTTTTACCCTTCCTGCGCGTACACGAGTGCAATTCTTCACAGCTGCAGCTGTCTTTGTTAGCGGAGCGCTTGGTGTAGAAATTCTAGAAGGCTTCTACTCCGCATCACACGGCGGAGAAGGCAGTTTTCAATTTTCCTTATTCGTGACGGTCGAGGAAGGGCTCGAAATGGCCGGCATTATTGTCCTTATCAATGCACTGCTGATTTATCTTATTGAGCACTACGATGCACGATTACGACTCGATCATTTCACAAGAAGGTCATAGCTCACAGTTCTTACGAATGGGCCAAACTCCATCACAGTTGCAGAATTCCTATCAGACTGATTGACCTCTTTGCCTCGCCCGGCTTACCCTGTAAGGGCAAATCTGAAGTGGCACATGCACTTTGATCCAGCCCTGGCCGCTCAAGATCTTCAAAAAGCCGAAGCCACACGCGCACCAGTAAAAGAAGCGTTGAGCGAAACCCGCTCAACTGATGTACAATGTGACCTATTGATGGAGGCACCCCATGAGCGAAGTCGAGCAGCTTGAACAGCGGGTTTCTAATCTCCCTCCTCAAGATTTGGCACAGTTCCGGGCGTGGTTCCTGGAGTTCGATGCCCGCATGTGGGACGAGCAAATCGAGGCCGATCTCAAAGCCGGAAAACTAGACGCACTAATTGCCGAAGCTCGTGCTGAATTCAAGCATGGCACCTCACGGCCTCTGTGAAGCATTATGCCTCGTCACGGTTCTGGACCGCATACCATGCTCTTCCCCAAGACGCTCGTACCTTGGCAGATAAGAACTTCGCGCTCCTGAAACAAAATTCCAGGCATCCTTCTCACACCTCAAACGCATCGGCGAATTGTGGTCGGTGCGAGTCGGCGACCACTATCGGGCTCTAGGCTTTGAAGTTGCAGATGGAATACAGTGGATCTGGATCGGAACCCATGCCGACTACGACAAGATGCTTGACCGAGGTTGATTCCTCTTATGCACTTTGATCCAGCCCTGGCCGCACAAGACGCATTCAGCCAATCCGAACTTGAACTCGGCTCTGACTGGGATCGCGCCGTTGAGCTGGAGGAGACATTTTCGTCAAATGCCGGTGCTATTGCCCGCGAGGCCTATGAAGGATTGCTCGCCCTGGCACAGCAGTATCCCAACGCCCATTCGTTCCAGGCCTTCTGCATCTACATCACTTGGCAGCAAGTGACGGAGGAGACGATTGCCCGACACTTTGAGACAGGCCTGAAGCTGTGTGAAACGTATCTCGCATCTCGTGAAACACGAACAGAGCGAGACGTTGAACAGATCGAAGAGCTGTACGGGTCTTTTCGCGCTGGGTTAGGGTTGGAAGAAGAGGACGAGATTCAGGCCGAGTTTAGAAAAGACACGCCAAAGGGGGGTGACTGACGGCGTATCGCTTGAATTGTCGCTCGCACCTCGCAAACAAAACTGGGACACCCTCTCGTTCTGTCCTATGCTTCGCGCTTCACGAGACACGCTTCACGCACGACGAAGTCCATGTCAGACGACGATAAACATCGGGCCAGGATTTTTCTCCATCGCGGAGATCTCGTTCAGGCTCGCGCTGCCTGGGAAGCGGCGGTAGCTGATGATCGAGCTGCCACCAATCAACAGGCGCTCTCGGCTTCTCTCGGGAACCTCGGCAATACCTGTGCGCTCATGAATGAGTTGTCCCGCGCAGAACAATGTTATCGAGAAGTGCTTCAGATCCAACGAACTGAGCACAATCTCACAGCCGTGGCCCATACGCTGGTCAACCTGGGCAATCTTCATATCGCTTCCGATCATCCCGAAAAAGCGCGCCCCTACTATCTCGAAGCCATGGATCTCTTGCGCCAACTCCAAGACCATCGCGGTCTCGGCATCCTGTACAACAACCTCGCGCTTCAAGAGGCCCGAGACGGCCAATGGGACCAGGCCGTGGCATCATTTACACAGGGCCTCGACCATCACCGGACGGTGGGAAACGAAGAAGGACTGGCCGTCACGTATAGTCAACTTGGAAAGTGCTATCTCGATCAAGAAGACCTCGTGAGAGCCGAGCGCTGCCTCAACAACGCCTCGGAGCACTACATCAAGCTCGGCAACGAACCGGCCGAGGCCGCAGTCCTGCGCCTCCTCGCAAAAGTGTACGAAACACGTCAGGATTCCACTTCTGCCCTGCGCTGTCTTGACCGTGTGGTCGCTCTCGATCAGCGCTATGCGTTGCCTGAGTTACAGGCCGACTCAGACCATCTCTCAAACCTAAAGACAAGCGGATAGCCCGGTCTCCCTTTCGCCCCGCCCCTTCTCCCACGTGCCTTTCCCGGAAACTCCCCGAACTCCTGGACAGAATTCAGTCCTCTGCTACCTTTGAAGCGTCGCGGCTGGACAGCTCTTGATCAAGTTTCACCCGACATGAGCCGACAAAGATAGTGACATGGAGACTGCATGGATTGTTGTGTTCGCACCTTCGCCACCTTAGCACTCGGCGCCGTTCTGGCAGCACCCAGCGTCCAGGCCGCCGATGTCTGGCCGACCATCACAGTCGGCACACAGGAAGTCGGGCTCACGGCGGGCTATATGTTCTCTCATCGACTGACCGAACTGCACAGGACCAAACAGCACGGACCGGCCGTGATGCCGTCGTGGATGATGACGATCACTGATCCGATCGGTGACAGCTGGTACCGGGGACAAGTCTCTCTTGGAGCAGAGATGGTGTACCTCGAGTTTCGAGAACCGCTTGTGACGCATGGCATCGGGTTCACCCCGAGAATCAAGTACACGTTCGTCGCCTTGGGACGTCTTCGGCCGTATGCGGAATTCGCCGGTGGGCCGTTCTGGACGGATCTCGGCGGACGCATTCGCGAACAAGCCAATGAGTTCAACTTCGTGCTCATGGGGGGAGTGGGCCTGTCCTGGTTCCTGACGCCCCAACTTGCTGTCAACGCCGGCTACCGCTTCCATCATATCTCCAATGCCGGGACAGCATTTCCGAATCTGGGGCTGAATGCAAGCCTGCCATTTGGTGGCTTCTCATTTTATTTCTGAGGAGACAGCAATCATGACGAGACACGCCTTTCGCTGGTCGATCATGGGCTTGATTGGAGTCGTCTTGGGGATGTCGAGTGGATGCACTCGAACAATCGAGGTGAAACCAGTCCCAACAGAGTCGCAGACCACTATGACCCACTCGCTCCCCAGCGATGAGCGGGTTCCCTTGGTCATGGATTCGTTTCATCTATCACGAAACGGAGCGCCACAAAATCCCCCAATTGAAGCAGAGCGCCGGATTCTCAACAGAGTACAGGACACACGCCTCTTTTCGACGCTGATTCCACTCGGAGGACAGACAGATTCACTCGGCGAGAAAATCGTCTCCGCGCGCATCACGATGAGCGAAGCCATCGAGCCACACTCCTGGATGGCCGCGTTCAAAGGCATCATCATCGGCGGCTCCATGTTTCTCCTTTCGCCTTTCATCGATCTTGAATACGACTATGCGGCCACCGTCGGTCTTGAGCTTGAGCGGTGGGACGGTCAGGTCAAACGGTATGAAGCCAACTCTTCTGGTACAGTCCGTTACAAATTGTTCGGTGCCACACCGGTTATGATCGACGAACTGAAGGGACATGTCACTGAAGCCTGTCTCACTGATTTAACCAGCCAACTCGTTCGGGACACCACACGCTACATGGCCAGCAGCGCCCCAGCCCCAAAGTCCGGCATCCGCACCGTGACCGTGAAATCGAGGAGACCATCGACCACACCGTCTTCTCTTTCAGTTGTTCCCACGGCCACCACAAGACCCTAGCACAATCTCACGCCCCTCCAGCCGACTCTCTCATCTGGCCGATCCCCCCGCTCCAATGCTATAGTACCAATCAAACATCGGAGCCATGCATCATGGACATTGACGCCTTTCGCCAGATGGTTGCCAAAAATCCCAAGGGCTTCCTTGGCCGCTATGGGCTCGGCAATAAGATCCTTCAAGAGAACGGGAGTGTGGAAGAGGCTGTCGAGCATTTGACTGTCGCCACACAATTAGACCCAACCCATGTGGCCTCACATCTGGCCCTTGGGCGTGCATTGATCCAACTAGGACGGAACGCCGATGCCAAACCGGTTCTCACTGCCGGGGTCGATGCTGTCCTTTCGGGACGATCTAACGGCGGCAAGGATCTGGTGCCGGAGATGCAGGAGCTGTTGCACTCCCTTGGGTGAATAATCCACTATAGAAAGAAGGAGTGACCACGTGAACCTCGACGATGCCAGAAAGCGTATTGAATCAGCCGTCACGCAATATGGACAACATGCCGCTCCGGCCATTGACCTCGTTATGGCCGAAGTTCGGTCTGATATGGGGGCCGGCGCATTCAACGACCTGGTCGACGAGTTCGACCTAGAGCTGCTGTACAATATTCCCCCCATGGAATCGGACCATTCCAATAGTTGAGTAGATTTTCTCCGCACCAGTTGTCATCCGTGGTCCCCACACACTCCTAACTATGCCGTTGATCTGGGCCGCCATCTCGGGACATGGATTCGGCCACGCCGCGCAAGTCGTGCCGGTGCTCAATGCATTAGGCCGTCTCGTTCCGAACCTCCGAGTTCTCCTTCGCACCACCGTCCCCGCATCATTCTTCAAGGATCGTCTCACGACTCCCTGGGAAACGAGCGCCGTTCAGCAGGACATCGGCTGCATTCAGAACGGCCCCATGACGATCGACGTAGAGGCAACCTGGCATGAATATCAAAGATTCCACAGCACCTGGAATGATCGCCTTCAAGCTGAGGTTGATGCCATGCGGGCCGCCGCTCCGGATCTTGTCTTGGCCGACACTCCGTACGTGGCTCTGACAGCGGGAAAGAAAGCCGGAATGTCCACCGTGGCACTTGTCAGTCTGACGTGGGACCTTGTCCTAGCCGAGTACCAAGCCCCTCCATCGATTGACGGACGGGCAATCATCCAGTCGATTCGACAGGCCTACAGCGAGGCCGATCTCGCGCTACGAATTACACCGGCTCCAAGAATGACGGTCTTCAAGCAGTTGATCGACATTGGACCGATTGCTGAGCCGGCTCTTTCGGCTCGTGAACAACTCACCGAACTTCTGAACCTGACGCCTGGAGAGCGCACCGTGCTCGTCGGATTCGGCGGAATTCCCTTGGATGCGCTCCCGTTTGAAACAGTGGAATCACTTCCCGGCTATCGGTTCCTTTTCGACGGCTCCATCCCATCGACAAGCAGGCGATTTATCTCTATTAAGTCCTTGCCGTTTTCGTTTAAAACGTTGTTGGCCTCGGTCGATGTCATCATAACGAAACCGGGCTACGGAACATTGGTGGAAGCCGTGGTACTGCAGACGCCTCTGGTGTATGTGCGACGGTACAACTTTGCCGATGAACAACCGTTGGTGGATTATCTGCAGCGTTACGGACGCGGCGTGGAACTCTCGCTCGACGATTTCACACAAGGCTGCTGGGCGATAGCCTTGCAACACGCGTTGGAGACACCACTGCCTTCATTTCCACCCTCTCCAACCGGTGCGACAGAGGCGGCAACCTTCATTGCGCAGCAACTCAGAAGCCTCGGGATGCACAGCAACGACTGCACCGACGACCTTCGCTCATAAGGATCCGGACCGTGCGCCTACTTGGTCACTGCATCCTCATTCTCGTCCGGATCTCCGATCTGACCGCAAGGCTCGTATTCCGTATTCAACAGCTCCTCACCGGAATCCTCCCGGCGTTGTTACCACCAGAGAGGCTGATCAGACTGATCCGCAGCCACTACGATGCCAGTTACCAGGGGATAGAAGCACACCTTCCAGAAACCTTCGATAAGTGGACGTTGGAGAGCTGGGAAGAAGACGTACTCGTACGCCATAAGCTGACGTCGGGAACCATTCTGGTGCTTGGGGCCGGCGTGGGTCGCGAGTCCATCGCGTTAGCGCAACGCGGCTTTCTCGTCGTGGGCATCGATATCAACAGGGAAAGCCTGTGCGTCGCTTCTCAGCAAGCCATGGCCAAAGGCCTGCAGCCCCTCTTCGCGCAAGCAGACTTCCTGGCTATCCCAATCGGTCCAGCTCGAGTTGACTACCTCTTCATGTCCGGCATCATGTACAGCTCCATCCCAGGTCGGAAACAGCGACAGATTTGGCTCCGAAGCCTCCGTACATGCATGAGCGAGCATGGACTGGTTATGCTCAATTTCATGATCGATCGGGAAAGGGAGACAAGGATGCGCCGGCTCATTCACAGACTCAACCGCTGGCTCACGAGGCTGCCTGGGGCCAATCAGTCGTATCAATTGGGTGACACCTGTTTCCAGAGCCATTTCCTGCATGCCTTCGTCGACGAAGAAGAGATTAGGTCAGAACTACGTGATGCAGGTGCCACGGTGACCCACATAATCTGGCATGAAGGATATGCCGTGCTCTCATGGCCCTCGTAACGGCCTCAACCCTCTGAGCAGGCCCAGAACATGATCATTTCCCCAAATAGCCCTAGAAGCACCGGAAAGGATTTGCTATCCTGCCGCCACTGATGACACCTACGGCGATCTATACCAAGCACCCGACTACGTGCAGCGCGACGTGGCCGGCGAATGCGTTCTGGTCCCCATCCGACGGACGCTCACCGAAGCCAATAGCATCTATGTCTTGAACGAAACCGGCGCCGCGCTCTGGAATCGGATTGACGGGCGACGCACGGCCCAAGAAATCATCACCGACTTCTGCGGCGAGTATGAGGTGGCCGTGGATCAGTTGGCGAAGGACTTCACGTCGTTACTTGACGACCTCCTTTCCATCCGGGCGGTTGAGGAAATGACCAGATAGCCTATCCTATGATGACACAGGATACACTCACGCCCCTTCCCGAACGCTTCCCCTACGCCTGCCAATGGGAGGTGACCTGTCGTTGCAACCTGCGTTGTGTGATGTGTTACACGGATTGCTTCAATCGTCCCGTTGCAATTCGCCAGGAACTCAGCACCGCTGAAATCCTTCGTATCATGGATGAACTGGCCGAGGCCGGAACCTTGGAACTGTGCCTGACCGGAGGCGAACCACTCTCCCGTCCAGACTTTTTCAACCTGTATGAACATGCCATCAGTTGTGGATTTCTGGTCACCGTCTTTTCAAACGGGACCCTGATCACGGAAGCCCACGCCGATCGCTTTGCCGCACTGCTGCCGCATCGTATTGAAATCAGCCTGCACGCGGTGACCCGCGAGACCTTCGAGGATATCACCTTGGGACAAGGCTCATACGACCGTTGTCTTCAGGCGATCAGGTTCCTTCTGGATCGGCAGATTCCGCTGGTCCTCAAAAGTACTGCGATGACGCTGAATCATTCTGAAATCCTCGCCGTCAAACGGTACGTCGAGTCCTTGGGTACGGTCAAATTTAAGCTTGGCGAGGAGCTCCGTCCAGAACTCGACGGCGGCACAGGCCCCTATCAGTATGCCCTGTCAGAACAGGACCTTGTCGAACTGAATCAGCAGGATGCAGATCTCCAGCGAGATGCCTGCCGGCGTGATTCAGTAGAACCACCTCCCTGCCGAAGCGGCATGCACAGGTTCCACATCGATGCCTATGGGCAACTACAGCTCTGCTCCGGTAATCGCCGACAGAGTTATGATTTGCGAACCGGCTCATTCCACACAGGGTTTTTCGAAGCCCTGCCAACGTTCGCCTGCGACTGGAAAGCACCGGAAGAGCCGGCTCTTATCCGGCTCGCTACACATCATGCATAGCGAACGAACCATTCCCACCATGCAGTATGGCGCGTTTAGCCAGCGAGTCCACGAGCAGGCCGCTGCCCACCAGTCGGTGATCAAGGCGCAACTCGAGCTGACCTATCGCTGCAATCTCCATTGCCGCCACTGCTACACCGATCCGTATAACAGCAAGGAATTTTTCCCTCGAGAATTGACCCTCGACGAAATCCATCGTCTACTCAATGAAATGCAAGAGATCGGCATCGTATGGCTCAATCTGACCGGTGGCGATATCTTCATGCACCCGCAGTTCTTCGAAATCTACGAGGCCGCCTATCGCAAGGGGTTTCTGCTCCAGCTCTATACCAACGGCACGCTCTTTACCAAGGCGACCATCGAACGGCTGCAGCAGATGCCACCCTTTATCATCGATATCTCCTGCCATTCGGTGACTGAGGAACCGTTCGATTGGTTCACGCAAGTCCCCGGATCGTTCCGCGCCTTCGTTCGAGGACTGGAGCTGCTGAAAGACAGCCGTCTGCCGTTCACACTCAAAACGAAAGCGATGAGTTGGAATAAAGACGAGATGCCGGCCATCAGGCAATTCGTGGAATCATTTGGACAGGCGTTCGAATTCACCACCTCCCTGTCACCTCGCCTGAACGGCGATCTGTCGTCACTCACCTATCGGGTGGCTCCGGACGACGCGGTTGCACTGCATGGAGGTTCACCGGCAGCGGATGGGGTTGAGGAGCGTTGCGGCGGAACCACCGAGTTGTTCGCTCCTCACACAGAACAACTCTATCGATGCGGCTGCGGAACCGACACCATTCATATCAACGCCTGGGGTCAACTCGGCACCTGCACCTTGCAATATGAACGGCGAGTGTCGCTGCGAGCGCATCCTCTGACCGATGCCATCGAAATCCTATTTCAGGAAATCCGAGCATTACGATACCAGGGAAATTCACCTTGCCGCACTTGCGAAATCCATTCCTGTTGCGACAAAAAGCCCTCGGATGCCCGCTGGGAATGTGGCACAGCCGAAGCTCCGATCCCCTATGATTGTGACGTCGCCCTTGCACGGGCTCAATCAGTACTGCCACACACGTTGATTCACCCTTTACACAGAATACGCATGGACGTACAGGTGCATAATGACTGAGAAGAAACCCTATAGCCTGCCACAGCTTTTCCGCGTCGAACTGAACCAGGAACAGGCCATCTTGAGCGCCTGCAGCCTAGCAACAACCAGCGCTAGCAACGGGGGTCGTGGAGGATGCAGACCAAACAGATGCAAGAGGAATAGTGGCATGGGTCAGACGGATTCCGGCCCACGCCCTTCCTAAAATCCTCACAGACGATGAAAATCAATCTTCAGATTGCCGACTATAGGATCAGGTTGACGGAAGCCCAGGACTATCCAGCCTTCAGCTGGCCGATGCATCCGTTTGGTTCATTCCTCGACCGCTCCGACCTTCACCCGGACATCGTGATCACTATTACCGTGGTCGAGAAGCTCCCAAACTTCTCACAGGGACCCCTCCGCTTCGATGCCTGCCAAGGCCTCTGGCGTCTCCATGAGACTGACGCAGGATTGCTGCTGGTATCTCTGGATACCAGGACCCACCAGCCTTGTGCTCTCGCGCTCATCACCAAAAACTTTTCCCATATGGAGGTGTGGACACTCGGGGAACAGACTGCGTCGGGGAAAGGCTGGGTTCCGATGAAGATTCTCAATCCTCTTGTCGAAGTCTGTCTGCTGACTAGACTCGCAAGAGAAGGAGGGCTGCTCCTTCACTCAGCAGGAGTTCTCTCACCCACAAGCGGATATATCTTCACAGGACAGTCAGGCGCCGGTAAATCCACACTGTCGGAATTCTTCAATACCGACGGCGCATCTGTTCTGAGTGATGAACGGATGATCATCCGCAAGAGTGGGGATACCTTTCTCATACACGGAACGCCATGGGTTGGCAGCGGCGCCTTCGCCAAAAACGAGTCTGGACCCCTGACGGAACTGTTTTGCATCAGTCACGGGGCTCAGCATCGGATTGATCGTCTGTCTCCCAGTGCGGTGTTGGCACTGATCCTCCCCCAATGTTTTCTTCCACATTGGGATCGCTCCGTCATCGAATCCACCATGGCATTCTTAAGCGACTTGATCGCGCATGTTCCCTGCCAACGACTCACCTTTGCAAAACAACCTGACGTCGTCGATTACATTCAAAACCAGCTGACCAGGACAACACTAGTGGCATCATGAAACAGCTTGATGCTGAGAGTTTTCTCGAACAGGTCTCGACCAAAGCGGCTGCGTTGCGCCGGCCTGAAGGTGTGACCTTTGAGCTGACCTACGGCTGTAACCTTCGATGCGTCCATTGCTACAACCCCACCCATAAGGCCCTGCCCCATGAATTCACGACCAGAGAGGTTTGCACTCTCCTGAACCAGATCGCCGATGTTGGCGTGCTCACCGTGACCTTCACCGGCGGCGAACCAAGCGTGCGCCCTGACATCGGGGAGATTCTTCACCATGCACGTCGGCAGGGATTGATGACGCACCTCATGACCAACGCCACCCGCATGACCTCGTCATTCACTACCCTCCTCGGGGAAGTCGCTATCAGTCAGGTCAATGTCTCGATTTATGGTGCAACCGAGGCGGTCTATGAGCGTATGACTGCAGTTCCAGGGTCCTATCGGCAGTTTCGACGAGGCCTGCTCAATCTTGCTGACGCCGAGCTGCCCGTCCTCGTCCGAATGCCGGTGACGGCCATCAATTCCGAAGAGATCCAGGCCTGCCGGCAGCTGGTGGAATCACTTCATATGAAGTTCCAATATTGCCTGGAGATCACGACCACCATCACCGGCGATCGGATCCCGTTACAATATCGCCTCACCCCCAAGGGAAAAGTCCGAATCGATCAGGAATTGCTCCCTATGCGGGAGCCCCCCTTGGCAAGGGAGTCATGTTCGGCCAACCAGTCATTCATCGAATGCGCGTGCGGCCAGAGCCAGTTTGCCATTACTCCCTATGGAGAGATGAACCTCTGCACTGCCTTCCCTATCCCCCGCTATGCCCTCCGCAGCGGCACGGTGAAAGAAGGATGGGAAGTCCTCAAGCAGACCGTCGACCAAGCGCACCCCACCGACCGGCACGAATGTCCGACCTGTGGGGTGCGTCCTCACTGCCGCCAAGGTCGAAGTGATGCCTGGTTGGAAACCGGCGATATGAGTGCCTGTTTGCCCCACTATAAAGAATGGGCGAAACTGGAGCAGCGTACCCATGCCCTCCTCGACCCTCGACGACCTGCTTGAGACCTATACCCAGGTCAGTGTGAGAAATCGGGCGATCCTTGAAGAATTCATGGTGATCGCTCGACGGTTTCATCAACACGGGATCGCCTTCATCGTCCTAAAAGGGGCGGATGTGATTTCACGCCTCTACGGAGTGCGCGGGGCACGCCCCATCTCGGATGTCGACTTACTGGTCCATGAATCGGATTTGCCCGCCATCGACCGGACACTTCGCAATCTCGGTTTCACCCAACAGATCGACGGTAACCCCGCGTATGCGTCAGCGGACGGAACGCTTTCCCTCGATCTCATCACAACCCTCTGGTACCTCGATCAGCAAGAACTTGCTTCGGTCTGGAAGCGTGCGCGGAGGAGACCAGTCGACGCCACGACTATTTCCTGTCTCGATACCGCCGATCTGCTGATTTATCTGACCGCTTACACTGTGATCCATCGAGGGCATCTGTCCGCCTCGTTCGCGCATGACATGAAACTTCTCATCGAGAAAGAGGCGCCTGATTGGGCTGTGATCGTGGCACGAACCAGGCAGGCCAACCTGCAGGTACCTCTCTTGCATGGGCTGTCGCATGTTGTGAAAATCTTTCCCACACTTCCCATTCCTGATAACGTCCTGGCAACGCTAGGTCCCACGAGGAGACACGAGCGGTTGTTGGCCTGGCTGCTTCTGAAATTGGTGACGATGGAGCCACTCCCTGAGGTCGGCCATCTTCTGTTGTTCCTCACGCAACCAGACAGCAACAAGATAGGTTGGCTTAAACGGCGGCTATTCCCTTCAGCAACATTCCTCTCCTATCGGTATGGTCCGGCAGAACAACTCCTGCCCTGGAAGACAAGACTCTCGCGCTTCTATCACCTCACGACCGCTGCACTCGATCTGATTCGACGGGTGCTTCGTCGGCTGACAACCGCACCAGCGCGCGGTCCGCTATGATCACTCGCCTACTCAGCCCATCAACGACCTCAACCCGTTTCTCGGCAGAGCGGTTACCGGAAGCCGTGCACGGACTCGTCCTACAGGAAGTGATGGCGCCTATCATCCAATCTGAGAGTATGGCTCCAACGATTCAGGCGGGTGACGGCCTTGAACTCGAGGATGCGACCGATCTTCGGATCGGCGATGTCGTCGTCTACCGATTGGACCGATTATTTATTTGTCACCGTATTCATGGCATTGACGGCAGGCGGCTCTTCCTGCAAGGAGACGCCGCTACCGGCGCTTACGAAGAGGTCGACGTTCAGCAGATCGTCGGTCGGGTCGATGGTGTCTTCCGCGATGGGAAGCGGCTCGATGTTCGCCGGCCTCGATTATCACCCATGGGAAGGCAGGATGATTCTACACGGGGTGTGGCTTGGACGTGGGGTTCGCAACGGGCAAGATCTCTCATCTTGCGGTTCATGAACTGGATCGCTGGTGTTCCTGGCATCAAGGGCATTTCCCGCTTCATCCTCCGAAGACTGATAACAATCACACTTATGGAGCAAGCGTCGCTGCAGTCCCTTGACGGATATGTGACACGAGCCCACGCTCGTCTCGATCAGCTCACGCAATACTTGTCGCCCTCCACTGGTAGCGGCATCCTGCTCATGATTCATGTCGGTTCAGCCTATTGTGGAATCTGCACTCCGAATCCCTGGCGCTTGCAGGTCCGCCCATTCCTGCGCCCGTTAACCACTGCGCTTGTCTTGGAAGCAATTGAATCGTGCCATCCGGTCCAGTCCTCACTTCAGTCGATCCCGCGCTCAACAACGGACACTAAAAATCAATAACATTTTCTTTTTTGCACTCGCCAGAACACGCATTCTTTTTCGCGATTTCTTCGTGGAGCAAATCAAGGATGCTATAGTTGTGACCTGTCATTGGACGACCGGATCAATCGCTAGCAATACCATTCCATGGACTCAACTCTTCCACGCGCCGCGTCCGCTATCGATCCGAAGGTAGCCGCTCGGGCCGGCAAAGGCGATCACCTCGCCTTTAGCCAACTCTACGATCAATCGAGCACGATGCTCTTCAGCCTGGCCGTGCAAATTCTGGGGAGCCAAGAGGACGCGGCAGAGGTCCTTCAGGACGTGTACGCCGATGTGTGGAGAAAAGCGGTTCGTTACGATGTCGGACGCGGGACACCGATTGCCTGGCTGCTGACCCTGACGCGTAGTCGAGCCATCGAGCGATTACGGACATCTCCACCCCGTATTCGTCGCCAAAATGTCTCCACCGATGACGCAGAGAATGGGACAACAGCCGGGCAGTTCGAGTCACCAGCCGATCAGGCGGTACGAACCGTGATCAGCACAACCTTGGCAGACCTGCCACAGGCGCAACGGCAAGCCCTGGAATTGTCGTACTACGAAGGCCTGCCTTCGGTCGAGGTTGCCACTCGACTGAGTCAGCCACTCGACACCGTCACCGCCCGTATCAGGCTCGGCATGGTAAAGCTGCGAGAGTCATTGCACACCTACTGGGAACAGGACAAGTCGGCATGACGCATGAAGATCTCGAGGAAACCGTTCCGCTCTACGCGATCGGCGCGTTAGAAAAGATCGAACGGCAAACGCTGGAAGCCCATCTGCTGTCTGGGTGTATTCCGTGCCGTACCGCGCTCAAGGAATTTCAGTCGGTCGCTATATCTCTCCCCTTCGCGCTTCGCATCATACCGCCTCCCCGCGCGTTGAAGGCCAAGATCATGGGGGCTCGCACCCAGGCACCTCCGACAGAGACCTCTGCTCACCCATCCGCCACACCCAGCCTGGAACCGGGTGAATGGATGAGGCACCTCTTTCCGCCAAGTTCCCCCTCAACGACCTCGTTCGGCTTGGCGCTGGGAATGGTGCTCGTTGGAATTCTAGTCCTCTTGATGTTTCAGGGTTGGAATTCATCCCCTCGCGTCACCGAAGATACGAGGACACTGGCAGAACTGCAGACCCAAGTGGATGCCGCCAACGCCCAGCTCAGGACTCTCCAGCAGCAACTCAGCGAGCGTGAGGAATTCCTTACGCAGACTCGCGAAGAGCTTCAGCGCCGAATGGAAGAGTTGGCAGAGGTCAAAGACCAGCTGATTCAGCGTGAGGCAGAAGTGGATGACCTAACGGCTCAGTTAGCTGAATACAGTGGGCGTTCAGCCCGAATACCCTAAGACCAACCAGCAGCCCTGCTTCCCATTCCTTCTTTTTCAGACGACCGATGCGCCTTGGCAATGGCTCCTCCTGTCCCTGTCTCCAGCTCCTGTGCTAGCATGGGTCGTGACCACTCGAGATGCCGCGCCATCCGATTCGCTGCCGCAGAACAGCCAGGATTCTCCTTACATGGAGTTGGCCCTTCACCAGGCTCGGCTCGCTCCGCTGATTGGAGAAGTACCGATCGGAGCTGTACTGGTGCATCACAACGACGTCATTGCAGCTGCTCACAATTACCGAGAAGTATCACAAGACCCAACTGCCCATGCTGAGATGATCGTCATCCGCAAGGCTGCAGAGCAGTTACAGACGTGGCGTCTCACCGACACGACTCTCTATGTGACCCTGGAACCTTGTCCTATGTGCGCCGGAGCAATTGTGCAAGCCCGCATCGCTCGGCTCGTGTTCGGCGCCTGGGATCCCAAAGCGGGAGCCTGCGGATCGATCCTGAATATTCCGGAAGAACGCCGGTTCAACCATCGCGTACACGTGGCAGGAGGGATATTCGAACAGGAAAGCCGAGCGCTCTTGCAGGAGTTTTTTCGTGCAAAGAGAGACAACGCTTCAGAGAAGCCACATCCACCAAAGCCAGTCATCTAGCACTACACACGCACCCAGTGAACTCCTGTGTCAACGAATGAACAGCCAGATCATGCCCTACCCGATCCCATGCATGGCGGCGAGACACTCCATCGCCATTTGAGTTTTTGGAATAGCCTCACGCTTGGGTTTGCGATGGTGTCTCCGGTCGTCGGGCTCTATGCGATCATGGGCGTTCAGACAGCCGTCACCGGGGGTGGTTGGTTTCCCGCTCTGGCCCTCTGCCTGGCAATGCAACTCCTGGTGGCCACGGTCTATGCCGAACTGGCGTCGCAATTTCCCATCGCGGGAGGTGCGTACAAATGGGCGCATCACCTGGGGGGGCCTGTTACAGGACAATTCGCCGGTGTCATCTACGTGACTTCCACCATCGCAATGCTGACGACCACTGCCTATACCGGTGGGGTCTGGCTTGCCATTTTTTTCGGCTCCTCGAGTGAAAACGGGCTCACACTCGTGCTCTGGGGGGTGGTCTTTCTGGTCCTGTGCACGTTGCTCAACTTGGCTCGTGCGACGGTCTTTAAGATGGCCCTATCGATGGGCGTGTACGCTGAAATGGCGGGTTCGGTCGGCGTCGCGTTGCTCCTATTTCTGTTCTTTCGTCAACATGAGTTTTCTGAACTGTTTCAACACCTGGGCACCGGAACAGCGCCAAGCCAAACAGCCGCGTTTCTTGCCGCACTGGCCATCGCCGGTTGGGCCTTCATTGGATTCGATGCTTGCTCGACCATCGCCGAAGAAACCCTTGAGCCCAAACGAGTCGTGCCACGGGCTATCTTCTTTTCTCTCTGTATGGTCGGGAGTGTCGTCATGTTCAACTCTGCGGCCCTCACCCTCAGCTTCGACGGCACAACCCTCACCGCGACGAGCGCCTCGTCCGATCCAGTCACACCCGTCATCGTCAATAGCTTTGGAGCATGGGCTGAGAAACCGTTTCTGGCGATCGTGATGGTCTCCTTTCTGGCCTGCGGCGCCTCCGTCGTCAACTACGTGTCGCGCATCATCTATTCGATGGCCAGAGAGGGCAATATGCCGGCTCTGCTCAAGCAGGTGGCCGTGGACGGCACGCCGCGCCCAGCCATTCTGTTTACCGTGCTCTCGGCTGGAGTCGGACTCTTGTTGGGCTTGAATGACCAGGCCGTGGCTACCATCATCGCCTTCGGCACCGGCGGGCTCTACGCAACGTTCACGCTGCCGACCGGCCTCGGGCTCTACACGCGTCTCACGGAGCGCTGGAATCCTTCGCGTGGTCAACTGAAGCTGGGTCGCTGGGGACTCCCGATCAATATCATCGCATTTCACTGGTCGCTGTTTGAATTCATCAACATCGCCTGGCCGCGCGCCTATGCGGTATCGCCCGACGCGCCCTGGTGGCAAGTCTGGGCTGTGCCGTTGGTCCTCGGCAACATTCTTGGGATTACCACGCTCTATGTGCTGATCGGAAAAATTCGAGGAGCTGCACTGCCGGAATCGTCCTCGTGATGACGGCACCTTCTGTCTGACGTACAGGAAGCAAGGCGTTATCGAGTACAACGACAGCTGGTGGTATCGGCAGGTTCCTCCTCACGACCATCGTCCCCTACCCGACTCACTCCCCTTGATCGCTCGTGATCTGATCCCGTGAGAAACCGCGGCGTGCATGCCACATGCTTTCTCCAAGAGTGAGCAATATTGACCAGACTGTAACAAGTAGCCCAGGCATAATTCTGCTCAAATTGCCCTTGGTAGTTCTGAATGCGCTCGAAACCGGAATGCCGAATGATACGATCCGGCGTCGTCCCAACTAGAGACCCTGTACAGCAACGAGAAACAATGTGAACCAATTCCATAATCGGAGGCAGGCATGCTCGTCTACCTGATCCACGTTCGCGATCCACAATTCTACGCCCTGCCGGCAAAGACACGTGCCGCCAACGGTAATGTGCGTGTGATGGGGTTCCCTCCCATCGGCATCATGTCGCTCTCGTCTGTTATCAAACAGGCAGGGCACGAATGCGTGATGTTCGATCAGGCCAATCCTGACACTCCGAACCAGGTCATTATCGACCAGATCACTCGAGAGCAACCAGCGCTCGTGGGCCTCAGTTTTCTGAGTACCACCAGCTATCCCTACGCCAAAATGCTGGCCCGGGAAATTCGTGCGACTAATCAGCATGTCAAGCTCGCGTTCGGCGGCGTCTTCGCCAGCCTGAATGCCTCGTTGGTGAAATTGCAGTGCCCTGAAGTCGACTTTGTCTGTCGCGGTGACGGCGAGCAATTGCTGCTCGATCTGCTCGCGAATTTCGATAACCCCCAAGATGTCGCCAGTCTGACATGGATGAAGAACGGGCAGGTCGTCCAAAATCCCAATCGCGCCATGGAGCGGCAGCTGGATCAGTGGCCTTTCCCGGATCGCGAGAGCCTGCAACTCGACTATGTCGAGTCCATGCCGCTGGATGTCCCGGTGGTGCTCTCGATGAGACGGTTCACGACGATGCAAACGTCTCGGGGTTGCCCCTGGCCCTGCATCTTCTGCGACATCCCGATCTTCAACGAGGGGAAATGGCGTGCCCGCAGCCCACAGCATGTGGTCGCGGAGCTCAAATATCTTGAAGGACTCGGCTATGAGTCCGTCGGTTTCGTCGACGATCACTTTCTGCTCCAGCCTAAACGAATCGAGGCGATCTGCAACGGGATCATGGAAGAAAAGCTCTCCATCCGATGGGGCATCGAGGGGCGTGTGGATTCGGTGGCCCAGCATCTATTTCCGGCCATGGCGAAGGCCAATTGCGGCGCAATGATGTTTGGGATCGAGAGCGGCAGCCAGAAGATTCTTGATCGCTTGAAGAAGGAACAGACGTTGGATCAGGTCACGACCGCCGTCAAGAACGCGAAAAAGGCTGGTGTGGAGATCGTGCACGGGTTTTTCACGGTGGGCAATCCGGACGAGACGATTGAGGATATGGAGGCCACCTTCGACTTCGCGTCAGCCCTCCCGCTCGATACCTTCGGATTCAACCGGCTCTGTGTCTATCGGGGTACACCCTTGTGGCAGGAATACGTCAAACGCGGGTTGGTGAACGAAACTACGGATTGGTACAAATATTTTAAATGTTCGGAAATCGATCCGACCTGTCTGTCAGGCGAAACGATTAACCGCGTACGACAGGCCGGCATTAAAAAGCTCTTCCTCTATAAGGTCATCCATTACCCCCGCCAGACCTTTCAACTCCTCCGCCGCTTCTTTCGGTATATGCCGGTCCGAGACGTGATCTATCTCCTCCTCAAACCCTTCATGGGCCAGAAGAAAGGCGCCACCAAAGCCGAAGTCGTGTCGCGCTTGGTCGAACACGCCGACATGAAAGATGCGGCAGCGCAGCTGACCCAAGTGTCCGACGACATGCTCCATAATGTGTTTGAAGCCTCGCGCCTCGAACGCCAGCGGATTCAGCAAACCGCAGAAGGGTCACGCGAACTGCCGATGGTCCAAACCAGGTAGGACTTACGCGATTATTCCCTAGACGTTCTTGGCTACGATCACGATGCCAAGATCATAGAGGCAGCTCGTGCGTGCATTAGTGACCGGTGCCACAGGTTTCGTCGGATCCCACGTTGTGCGTCGGCTCATCGAGCGCGGTGTCGACGTCTCGTGCCTGATCAGGCCCCAGAGCCCACGTGAGGCGCTCGCGGGCTTGCCGGTCAAGACCGTTGTCGGGAACCTGACCGACCGCTCGTCGCTGGAAAGTGCGGTACAGGGCATCGATCTGCTCTTTCACGTCGCGGCGGACTACCGGTTTTGGGTCCCGGATCCGAAAGTGATGCACGACGTGAACGTGGGCGGAACTATCCGATTGTTGGAAGCCGCGATCACGTCGGGGGTCCGACGCATCGTCTATACCTCCAGTGCTGTCACCGTCGCCTGCACGAGTGAACGAGCCGGTACAGAAACCGACTTTCTCGCTCCTGAGGCCTGTCAGAGCATCTACCAGCGCACGAAGGTCTTGGCGGAGCAAGCGGTCTGGGGACTGATTCGCTCTGGTGGGCCGATCACGATTGTCAATCCGTCGACGCCGATCGGGGCGATGGACCGCCGGCCCACGCCGACGGGGCGGCTGATCGTCGATTTTCTAAACGGCCGGTTGCCAGCCTATCTGGATGCGCTGTTCAACTGGGTGCATGTCGGCGATGTGGGCATGGGACATTGGTTGGCCGCCGAGAAAGGCCGCGTCGGTGAGCGATACATCCTGGGGCATGAGAATCTGTTGCTGGGAGACTTCTTGCAGATCTTGTCGCAGGTCAGCGGGCGACCGGCGCCGCGCATGAAGATTCCCTATGCGGTGGCGTGGATGGCCGGTGCCGTCGGCGAGCTGACGGGCCGACTTTCGGAACGCGAGCCCCGGGCCACGCTCGATGGGGTGCGGATGGCGAGCATCCCCATGCGGTATGACAGCAGCAAAGCCATCAAGGAATTGGGCTTTCCGCAAACCCCACTCCGCACGGCCGCCGCAGAAGCCGTGGAGTGGTTTCGCACACATGGGCATGTCACCACAGGGAGGCACGTATGAGGATCGGACTCATTGCGGAGGTGAAGTGGGAAGTACGCGAGGTGTGCCGGCAGTTGAAACTCAAGCTGCTCGATGCGCGAGATGAAATTTGGGGAGCCGATCTGAATGGGCATGTGCTACGCCTGTGCCTCTCCGGGATGGTCCCAGCAGTCGCGAAGAATCGCGTGCATCGATTTTTGGATTCGCAGAAGTTGGATCTCATGCTCTGCAGTGGACTGGCTGGAGCCCTGAAACCCCACATCAAGATCGGTGATATTATCGTGCAGTCGCCGGATCAGTCGCTGGTGAACAAGGCCGAGTCGGCTTTAAAAGAGCGCGACATTCCATTCCACACGGGCCCTCTCGTCACCGTGGCGAAGCCCGCTTTGAATGGCGCGGCACGGCGGGCCCTGGGGGCAAACAGCGGAGCCATCGCCGTGGACATGGAAAGCCAGACAATCCAGGCCTTATGCAAAAACTACGGCATCCCATGTCTCGCGCTGAAGGGCGTGTCAGACGAACTCGATGACGATTTGTCGTCGGTGCTCGGAGGATTCGACCTGATCCACATTCCGAGTATCGCCAAACGCGTCCTCTCACGACCCAGTACCTGGCCGATGGCCATGCGGCTCGCGAAGAGCAGTTACCGCGCAGCCAATCATCTTGGCAACGGCGTATGGGCCACGCTCATGAAACTGGCCTAACCTGCGCGGGAGATGAAACGGGAGTGCCCTGCGCTGGCCCTGTTCCATTTACCTAGTTCAACATGTCCCTTCCAGTATGGTCGGGCAGCCGTCCTGCTGGATGATGAAATAGGATCTCTACCCATCGAGGTCTGGGGAAGCTGTCATCCTGGTGCCGCCGAACCGCTGCCGAATAACGGCGACCGAGTAGGGATCACCGCGATCGTGCACGTCCTCAAGACTGAGGCCCTGTTTCAGGTCGACGCATAAACGACATCAATTCAGATCCTGGAATAACCAACAGCGTTCTCGCCTCAAAAAGTCTCCGATACATCATTAATTTCACCCCATTAAACATTGGCGTGTGAAACGAGTCCCATTATCAACCGGCGCCTGAAAGTTGGGTGGCACTGCTTCCCTTTTCCAACTGGCAAATACTTGAAAAAGAGAAGATAGGCAGGAACCATGTCATCCCAAACGGCAGGTGATTATCAAATCGCTAATAAAGCATGAGAGCTTTGAAGTGAAATCCTGTCCAATAAGTGAACAACCGAAGAAATCGTCTTAGCCACTGTTTAGGCCTTGGTTTCTCTATCAACGGAATCTCGTAAACCTGGTTTTTCCCATCTTCACGGAAGCTAACCTCAGTAATTCAGATGGTCGTCCCAATTCTTATCTTGTGTTTCCCACTCGGATCCCCACATACGCCCCAGCACACGAGTAAAGACCTGACAATCCTACCAGCACATGAGTTCTTCATTCCTCTTGAGCTCGACGAACGCGGGAGTTTTTGTGTAGGGCGACCAGCCATCGGAAATAATGAAAGCAATGCCTGAAGCAGATAGCATTCAGGTATTCGCTCACGGCTAGAACAGGATTCCCAAGCTAGCGGAGACGGACTATCGTGATCGAAGCTGCTTGATCCACTTGAAGAACAGTTCGACCTGCCACCAGCTCTTGTAGAGCGCGCAGATCGTCAGCGCCGGGAACGTGGTG
>JAOUMR010000059.1 GCA_029881435.1 Nitrospira sp. | reverse complement strand
GCCAGTACCGTATCGATCTATCAGTTTCCTATGGCCCCTCCCATAGTCCATCGTCCTTCCCAGGGCGCTGACGATACCTCAAATCGTGGCCGCCTCAGGCCGATTCACTGGTTTCTCAGCCGCTCGGGCAACAGCCGTTTCATGCTGTGAATCAGGTCGGTACGATGAGTTTTACGGTCATTGACGGTGCGCCGGGTATGTCTCACGGGAATAAATTAACTAGGTAGGTTCAGAAAAAAGGGGGCCGTATGGGTGTGCGTGTTCGAATTACGGAACCGGAAAAGCTGACGTTGCTTTACGAACGGTTTCGAGATGTATGTTTAGTGGAAAAGGAAGTTTGGAAGGAAATCTTTATGCCGCGGGAGATTGCCGCTGGGCCGGTACGAACGAACATACAGGACCGGTATGAAGTCGAGATCGACGATCCTGACATTGAACGGACCATCGAGGCCAACATTTCACGGGGGAGAATCATCTTGGGCGCGGCAATTGATGAGTACCGCGCCCATATCGTGTTCTTTAGGAAACAGGTTTAAAGTCTCTCCAACGCTGCGATCCGTGCCTCAATCGGCGGGTGCGTCGAAAATAGGCTCATGAACCCACCGCTGTTGCCAGAGATTTTCATCGTGGCGAGCGCATCCTGGCTTGAGTATTGGAATTGCGCACGATTAACCCATCGATCAATCGCGTGCAGCGCACCGATCATGGAGTCTTTCCCGTACACCTTGGCTGCAAACGCATCGGCTCCAAACTCCCGACGACGCGAAAACCAACTGATGACAATGGAGGCCAGGATACTGACAACGATCTGAAGCACCAGAGACAGCCCAAAACCTAAGGCTGCCTGATCTCGTTCCGCGAAGAAACGCCGTACCCACATGGCGATGTAATACACAAAGGTATTCATCAGTCCGGCCAGGACGGTGGTGGCGAACATGTCGCCGTTATACACGTGACCCATTTCATGAGCCAGAACAGCCTTGACCTCGTCTTCTTTTAGGTTCTGCAGGAGTCCCGTTGATACGGCCACCATCGAATTGTTCTTACTCGGTCCTGTCGCGAAGGCATTAGGATCGGGAGCATCGTAGATCCACACCTCAGGCATGGTGATATGTAGGCGTTGAGCGATTTCCTGTACGGACCCATAAATGATCTGTTCGGCGTGAGAACGAGGTTGGGTAATCTGCTGGCAATCGAGCATAGCTCGCGCCATTTGCTTCGAGAATGCCAAACTGATGAATGCGCCACCGAACCCAAACATTGCCGCCCATACCAACGTCGAGAGATCGACGGAACCACGAACATCGATTCCGAACATCGGTAAGATCACATTGATCACGATAGGTACGGTGATCGAGAGCGTCACCATGATGAGAATATTAGCCATCAGCAATAGGCCTATGCCCTTGAACGACTTCATCGTGAGCCTCCTTGAAGACAACCATTCGCCTCATGTGAGACGAGGTGCTGAACTGCCACAATTATACACAAATCTCTTGCTTGCGATACACTGTTAACCGCATGAGTCATAGACGTATGATTAAGACCTCATTGGGTAAAGTCAAGTTGTTTGAAGTCTCTGATAAGGTCTAGATAATGTTGACCGTTTCCGGACGTTCCTGGTAGAAAGCCTTTTTTATGGGAGTTAGGATAAGGCTATTACGGCAGCTTCGTCAGACGCTTGTTGTAGTGACGTAATGGATTCTTCTACGACGATCATCTCTTCCAAACACGAACTGCTACAGGATCTGCTCAAGAAGGTCTCACGTCTATTTTATACGACCTTAGCGGTTGTTCCGGCCGATGTGCGCGATCAGGTAGGGCTTGCCTATCTGTTCGCTCGAGCTGCTGACACGATCGCCGATACAGAACTGATCGATCGATCACGCCGTTTAGGCTTTCTCAGCCGTCTCAGAGAGCAGTTTCTCGATGAGCCTGTCGACTGGGCTCAGATTCGCACGATTCAGCAGGCCGTAGGGCCAGCCCAACAGAATTCAGCAGAACGAATCTTGCTCGAGCGGTTGGATGAGTGCTTTCAACTGTTTCTCGCCTGTTCAACGGAGGATAGGCGTCGGATCCAGCGAGTACTGACCACATTGACGCAGGGCATGGAAATGGATTTGAGCATGTTCCCTGGATCTTCCCTGGCGCATCTTACTGCGATCAAGACCCTCGACGACTTGGATCGCTACACATACCATGTGGCCGGGTGTGTCGGGGAATTCTGGACCGACCTGATGTGCGCCCATCGTAAGGCGTTAGCAAGTTGGGATGTCCAACAGATGTCGGAGATTGGCGTACGCTTCGGCAAGGGGCTGCAACTGACGAACATTGTGAAGGACATCGCCCACGATTTACAGAACGGGCGTTGTTATGTTCCTGAAATGTTGCTTGATGATGTGGGATTACAGCCACGGGATCTGTTAGAACAGAACAATCTTCCGCGCTTCAGACCCGTGCTTAGCAAGCTCGTTCGCCTGGCGGTCGAGCACCTTGATCAGGGCTGGCTGTATACAATGGCGATTCCCCGCCATGAAACCAGGCTGCGATTGGCGTGTATGTGGCCGATCCTCTCCGCTGGGGAATCTCTCAAGCTGGTCATGAATTCTCCCGATCTGTTGAATCCTACAGTGAAAGTCAAAATTCCGCGCAGCAAGGTCTATCAGATCGTGGCGATGACAACCGGTACCGCTGCGTGCGGATATGCTGGGACTGCCTACTGGGGGCATTTACGAAAACAGATTGTATGAATCTCGGTATGGCAATCTTCAGAAGTATTCAGCCTATCCAGTTTGCTTCTTCGGCTCCAACAGCTTGTCCCCCTTTTTGAAGACAGCAAAGATTGCTTGTGATGGACAGGCATCGAGACAGAGCCGACAGCTTTCCAGACAGCGTGACGGATCAAACTTGTAGGGAGGTGTCGAAAGCCATGCGCTGGTCGGGCAAATAGGCACGCACACGGCTTGGTGAGTGCAGCGGTCAGGATGGCGGATCAGGTGATCGCGAATGACTAGCATCGGTTTGACTCCTTCAAAGAGACCTTGCGAAAAGATCTCAAACATGTTTTTTTGCGGAAGACTACTCACCGCCACTCCTTCACGAGCTCTTTGAGCCGATCTTTGAGCTCGGGGATCTGTTCCAGGTTATTGTGAATCGCACCTAAAATCTTTTCCAGTCGGGCATTTCGTAAGGCCTCTCTGTCCTTCTGTGCCAATCGGTCGTATTCTTCGTAAGCAGTTCGGTGTGCAGATTCAAGATGGGCACGAGCGTCTACGAGAGCCTGCCCGATGGCCCAGGGCTCAGGAGTAAGCGGAGGAACGATCGTAAAGGACGCATCAGCGAACACGATCACCATCGCGCCTGGTTTTCCCGTGAGGGGAAGGACGGCACGAACTGTCTTGCCTTCACAGGCTTGCCAGCTCAACAACAGGCCGGGAAACTGTTGAGAGAAGGCCACCTTTTGCATGTTGGCCTTCCATTTGTCTTCGGTTGGCATGGAAGTGTCGTAGGGAGTCTTACGGTTTCCTTAGTGGTGCTAATTGTTCTGGGACTGGATGCTCGGGCATGAGTAACCGGGTGACGATCTTCCCTTGCACAACATGCTCTTCCATGATCTCTGTGACATCCGCCTCGGTGCCGACCCAGTACCATACTCCCTCAGGATAGATCACCACACTGGGACCAAGGTCACAATGGTCGAGGCAGCCAGCTTTGTTGGCACGGACCACACCCTTTAGGTTAAGTCGCTTGGCTTCACGCTTGAAATGCGCGTGAAGTTGTTCTGATCCAAGATTTGCACAGCAACCGCGTGGATCGTCTTTGGGACGCTGGTTGGTGCAGATAAAAATGTGTCGTTGAAAGGCTGGCATCAGGCCATCCGTTAGACCGGCACAGTAAACGTATCGAGCTGTTCCAACAGTCGTGTGACGACGGGGGTCTCTAAGAACGGGGATTGCTGTTGCGGCGCGGTCAAGATAGTCAGGATCTCTTGTAGTCTCAATGACGCACGTCGAAACTCGTCACCGTGTGAAAGTTCAGAGCTCTGGCTGGCTTGAAGTTTGTCGAATTCAGCGAGGATGTCGCGAAAGTCTCTGTGTAAGTTCTTATGCATAGAACAGGAAGCACAATACCATTTCGGATTCTGATCTGACAGTGGTGACAGACGATCGTAGGGGCGGCCAAAGAAATCCTTTCCCAACGACAATTTTGAGAGCGGGCCACTGGAGGATCCGCACGCCTGACACGTTTCTTCCCTCGAATCCATGCCCACCTCCGCGAAGAACATTCGACAGTGCATCTTACAACAGGAATTCCAGGACTGTCCACGGACCGGACGATATGGTGGAAGGTGTAGTACGCGGTCTCGAGGTATAATGGCTTTGGAAGATGACAAGATGCGAAGGTAAGAGGGAGGAGCGTCTCAATGATTATCGGCATACCAAAAGAAATCAAAGATCATGAATATCGCGTCAGTCTCACGCCGGAGGCGACGGCGACGTTGTGTCAAAGTGGGCATGAGGTTTGGGTCGAATCTTCAGCCGGAGAGGGTAGTGGTTTTAGCGATGACGAATACCGCAAGGTAGGGGCCACGATCGCGCGCTCCAAGCATGACATCTTTGCCAGAGCCGAGATGATTGTGAAAGTGAAGGAACCGTTGCTTGCCGAATGTTCGCTTTTCCGACCCGGACAAGTCTTGTTTGCCTATTTACATCTCGCCGCGGTGCCTGGTGTGACCAAGGAGCTTTTGAGGAGCAGGGTGACGGCCATCGCCTACGAGACGACGGAAGCGAGAGACGGCAGTCTTCCGATGCTCAAGCCAATGAGCGAAATAGCCGGACGAATGTCGGTGCAGATCGGTGCGCAGTATCTGGAAAAAGTTAATGGTGGATGTGGTGTGTTGTTGGGGGGAGTGCCCGGGGTCGAACCAGGCCACGTCGTCGTTCTTGGTGCTGGAGTGGTAGGCTCATCGGCCATTCGTATGGCTGTGGGTTTGGGGGCGCGGGTGACGGTTCTTAATCTGGACGTGGAACGGTTGCGCGTTCTTGACGATCAATATCAGGGACGTATCATCACACGAGCCGTGAGTTCTTCCGCCATTGAAGACACCGTGTCCTCGGCTGATCTTGTTATTGGGGCCGTACTGGTTCCAGGAATGAAAGCGCCGAAGCTTGTCCCGCGGTCTCTGGTGTCACGAATGAAGCCTGGTTCAGTAATCGTGGATGTCTCTGTGGATCAAGGTGGCTGTGTAGAAACGACTCGGCCGACAACCCATTCCGATCCCGTGTATGTCGTCGATGGGGTCCTGCACTATGGTGTGGCCAATATGCCTGGTATTGTTCCTCGAACCTCCACCTTTGCTCTCACCAATGCGACGGTGCCGTATCTGCTCCGACTTGCATCGGATGGCGTCGATCGAGCGGTTCACTCAGATCCAGGGTTGGCCAAAGGGGTCAATCTGAAAGATGGACAAGTGACGTGTCGTGGGGTGGCGGACGCTCATGGGTTGCCTTTTGCCCCTCTGTTGTAAGACAATCAGCCCTTGCGTTTCTGCTTGGTCTTGTCGGGGCGTAGCGCAGCCCGGTAGCGCACTGCGTTCGGGACGCAGGGGTCGGAGGTTCAAATCCTCTCGCCCCGACCAAACCAAGCTTGCTCCTACCGCTAGTCCATTGGCGACAGTCCTGTTGTCGTCGTCAATTCAAACATCACCAGAGCACTCGGTTCCTCAATGTTTCTGTCACATAGTGCGAGTTAGATGGACTGCCTTCATCGGGCTGTCTTCCTGTAGACGCAGGGGCAATGCTTAATGTGATGATGGGAAGAGTCACGCGTGGAAAGTGCAAAACACGTGACGCATCTGGAGAGGTATGAGACTATCCGCTGTGCGAAGCGGCAAGCGGCTGTTGAGGCTTCATGAACTTTGTAGAGCCACATGACTCAATCGGCCGATGAGCAACCGGTTCGGGCACATGTCGTTCTGTATGGTCATGTGCAGGGCGTGGGGTTCCGTGCGTTTGCAGCACGAACAGCGTCG
This sequence comes from Nitrospira sp., assembly GCA_029881435.1. Classification (GTDB taxonomy): domain Bacteria; phylum Nitrospirota; class Nitrospiria; order Nitrospirales; family Nitrospiraceae; genus Nitrospira_D. The sequence goes on along the minus strand of JAOUMR010000059.1, from coordinate 16,077 downwards.
AGTCTTGATCTGTCGGGTGGCGTTCGCAATCTCGACGATGGCCGAGTGGAGTTGGAAGTCGAGGGTATGAAACCAGTCATCGAAGCCTTTGTGCAGCAATTGAAAGGCGGTCCCCCAGCTGGCCGAGTCACAGAGATTGAGACAGCGTGGAGTCGGGCAGACGGACGATATTCAACCTTCAGCGTTTGGTACTAGGGAACAAGAAGCCATGAGTCGGCAGCATGACGAAGGGTCTGATGTGAGTGAGGCTCGGAGGCAGACCGTCGATGACATGGGTGCCTCAGAGCCTACCGACGCTTCGGATCGTGGAGAGCGGGAGACAAGCCGATCCGAAGGACTTGATACGCTGAAAAGTTACCTTCGTGAGGTTCGTCGATCGACGCTACTGACGTTCAAACAAGAGCAACAGCTTGGGAAACGCGTGATGGCAGGTGATGAGCAAGCCCGTCAGCAGATGATCGAATCCAATCTGCGGCTCGTGATCAGCATCGGGAAGCGGTACATGCATCGAGGGTTTCCCTTTTCCGATATCGTGGAAGAAGGGAACTTGGGTCTGATCAAAGCTGTCGAAAAATTCAATTACAAGCGGGGGTTTCGGTTCAGTACCTATGCATCCTGGTGGATTAGACAGTACATCGAACGGGCCATTATTAATCAGGGGAAGCTGGTGCGTCTACCGGTGCATGTGGTGGAGCGCCTCAATCGGTATTTGAATCGCGTTGAACAGCTGGTTCAAGAGCTTGGGCGGGAGCCGAGAGCAGTGGAAGTCGCTGCCAAGATGAAGACCTCGGAAGACGAAGTCTTGGATCTGAAGCAGTTGGTGCGTACCACCTGTTCGCTTGACAGTCCCCTCAGCGACCGCACTGATACGTTTCTTCGCGATGTGATCGAAGATCCAACCGGACTCTTGCCGGACGAGACGGCTGATGGCGTGCGAAGACGGGCGAAACTCATGAAGTGGGTGAGGGAGTTGCCTGAGAAGGAGCAAACTGTTATTGTGTCTCGATTTGGTCTCGATGGAGACGAAGCAAAGACGTTGGAAGAGATCGGCCGTACTATGGGATTGACCCGCGAACGGGTTCGGCAGATCGAGATGGCGGCATTAGTTCGGCTTCGCAACACCATCGAGCGAAAAACGATGACACAGGCAGATCTGCTCTAACGCTCGTGACCATAGTTAACTATCAAGCGCTCATTCGTGAAGTGCCGGACTTTCCTAAGCCTGGCATTCTGTTTTATGACATCACGACGTTGTTGAAGAATCCTACCGCCATCCAGAGTCTTGCCGACCAATTGACAGCTCAGTATCAAAATCGAGGAATTACGAAAGTCCTTGGTATCGAGTCCCGTGGGTTTATTTTTGGCGGGATCCTTGCGGCGCGTTTGGGAGCTGGATTTATTCCGGTTCGCAAGCCTGGGAAACTTCCGGCCGATTGTTACGAGGTAAAATACAGCCTCGAATATGGTCACAACAGCCTCGCCGTGCATCGTGATGCAATCGAGGTTGGAGAGCGTGTCCTGATCGTCGACGATCTCCTCGCCACCGGAGGAACAGCAGAAGCGACGGTCAATCTCGTTCGTCAGCTGGGCGGCACGATCGTTGGACTTGATTTTTTAGTCGAGCTGAAAAGTTTAAACGGACGTGGGAAGCTTGCCGGGTATGACGTTCATTCGACGATCACGTATCCCTAAGCGCTTCCGCCAGTCTCCCATTCGGCTCTTGTTCTCAGTGAAGTGGCCGTGCTATAGAAGCTGGAATTTTTGACTTGGGTAAAACCATCTATTTTCGGAGTGGACATTTTATGGCGACGAAAGCGCAGGGCAAGAAAAAAGCTGAAGCAAAATTGAAGTCGGCAGCGCCTGCTACCAAGAAAGCGCAGCCGATCACCGTTAGCACAGCGACAGTCGCTAAGCCGGCCTCCGAAGTCGAGGTAGATGCTCCTGTGCGTCCAAAGGAAACTCCTAAAGAGCGGGAAGCGCGGGAACGGCGGCAAGAATTGCTCCATAAGATGCTGCTCGCGAAGCGCCAGGAAATCATTAAGGAAATCGAAGAGAGTCTCGGGCAATCGCTCACCGAAGATCAACAGCGCCGTTTGGAATCAGCTCGCGATGTTGGCGATCAGGCGTTGATGGACTTGGAGCGTGAGCTGGGGATCTCCTTGATGGAAATGCGTAACCGTCGGCGACAGTCGATCGATGAAGCGCTGATGCGTTTGCACGAAGGCACCTATGGAATGTGTGCTGAGTGCGGAGTCGAAATCAGTGAAAAACGTCTCCAAGCCGTTCCCTTCGCCAAGCTTTGCGTGGAATGTCAATCTCGCGCGGAGTTGCTGGAGAAAATCGAACGAGAAGAAGATCGCGACTAGCGGCAAAGAATTTCACCTCACATCATCCTTGTTCTGCTTTGTATCCTTTCCTGCATGTATGGGCAAACCTCCGAGCGAGCGATCGTTCTTGCCAGTGGAGGGCTGGATTCCACTGTTGCAGCGGCTGTTGCGCGGCGGGATGGGTACACGCTCTCTCTCCTGACGATTGATTACCATCAACGGCACGCTGTAGAGATTCAACGTGCCAAGCAAGTCGCGGAAGCGCTGGGCGCTGAACGGCATGTCGTAATACACGTTGATCTGCGGGCCATCGGTGGGTCGGCGCTCACCGACGAACTGCCGGTGCCGAAAGATCGGAGTGGATCCGAGCGGTACCAGGATGTTCCCCTCACTTATGTGCCAAGTCGAAATTTGATCTTTCTGTCGCTGGCAGCTGCTCAGGCAGAAGTGCTGGATGCTTCGGCCATTTATTTTGGAGCGAATGTGGTCGACTATTCTGGCTACCCTGACTGTCGCCCGGAGTTCATACAGGCAGTGGAAGCGGTGCTTCGAGTCGGAACGAAAGCGGGGATGACCGGGAAGCGCATTGAGATACGGGCACCGTTGCTCCACTCAACCAAGGCGGACATCATTCGGCTGGGCCTGACACTGAACGTTCCCTTCCATCTCACGCATAGTTGTTATGACCCGATTGGGACGGTCGCCTGTGGTCACTGTGATAGTTGTCTCATTCGGAGACGAGGGTTTATAGAGGTGGGAGTTGTAGATCCGATCCAGTATGCGGTATGTTGAGACACGCGATCTCTTTTCTACACGGTACGCTCTATGAAGTCATCACAACTCCTGTGGGTGAGCCCACTTGTCATGGTCCTTGGTGTGACGCAGGCCTGTAGCCAGAACGGGGCCGAGCCAAAGGCGACCGGAACGGTGGCTGCTGCTCCAGCCGAGTTACGTGATGGCGAGCAGAAATTCAACGCGAACTGTTCAACGTGTCACGGGATCGGTGGAATCGGAACCACTCAAGGCCCACCGATGGTTCACAAGGTCTATGAGCCGAATCATCATGGCGATGCGGCATTTCAGAGGGCTGCCTCCAGCGGGGTGAGAGCGCATCATTGGAAGTTCGGCGACATGCCGAAGATCGATGCCGTCACGCCTGAGGATGTGGATCAGATCGTGAAATACGTACGCTGGCTTCAGAAACAAGCTGGCATTTTTTAGTCCTGCCACATGTCCACAACTCGCAGAAGATGCGGGTTTCTCTGGCCCAGATATTCATCGTGGTTTAGGATTCCATTGTTTCGCCCGTTCTTCCGCTTCAGCAATCTGGGGGGCAGTCATGCGTGTTGCGACCGCATTTCGAGCTTCGGCGGCACGTGTCTCACCGTAGGCCACGGAGAGGTTGTACCACATGTGTGCATCAACGAGGCTCTGTGGTACACCGCGCCCACGCTCATACATCATGCCGAGCTTCGCAAAGGCCAATGCATTTCGTTGTTCTGCGCCCTTTTGAAACCAAAACAAGGCCATGTGATCGCTGTAGGGCGCGCCCTGTCCAAGCGAATAAAGCGTACCAAGGTTGACTTGGGCATCCGCATGGCCTTGATCAGCCGCCTTTTTGAACCAATCCTTTGCTTCAAGGTAGTTTTGGGGTACACCCCGCCCGTCACTATAGAGCATGCCCAATTGGTTTTGCGCATTGGGATTGCCGGCCTCCGCGCGTTTGAGAATCTCGCTTACCTCTTGTCCGTCAAGGAGCGGTTGAGAAATGGGAACAGGGGGGGGGGCCGCACAGCCTGAAGTGAGCGGCAGCACCACAAGCAGTCCTACGAGGATATTAAACATGTAGGGCAGCTGCCGCTGAACCATTTTTCTAGAGAATAATGAAGTTGATACCTGCTGGCCACCTATCCTACTCAGCCTGAGGGCGGGAGTTCAAGAACGAAGTTTGGATAACTAGCCGGTGATGTGTGAAGCCAGTGCTGATGTCCAAATTTGCACACGGACTGACTGCCGAGACACGTGCGCACTGGGGATCTCTGGCGCAGCCTGCTATTCAGGTTGAAAGGAGCCAGGGACGTCGATCTTGTGCGATGCATCATCGTCTTTCGGTTTCCAATGTCTTGCAAGAAATTGAGCGTGTGCGATTTGAGTTGGCGTCATGTCACGGGCAAGACGATCGCGCCATTTGGCGCCGTCTTCATGCCCATTGGCGGCAGCCAGGTTATACCACTGGTAGGCTTGAACCACGTCCTTCGGAACGCCTCGAGCTTTTTCATAATACGTTGCGATCAGGAACATTGCCGCTCCATATCGATGGTCTGCGGCGAGACGGCACCACCGGAGCGCTTCTTGATAGTCTTGAGGTATGCCTCGACCCATGTCCGATAGGGCACAGAGTCTGTAGAAGGCCCCTGCGTGCCGCTGCATCGCAGCCATGCGATACCAACGGACGGCTTCTCGATGGTCCTGTGGCCTTGCTTTTTCATACTGCAGGCCAAGATCGTATTGATCTTCGGCACTTCCTTGCTCCGCCATCGGTCGTAGTTGGTCGATTCTCGTCACAGTGTCTCGCACGTCCACGTATGGGGAATTCGGTGGGTCGATGCATCCTGATAGAGTACACAAAGCTGTCACAGTCACCCCGACGAGCGCTCGCCAACAGGCCTTCATGCTGTCTTCTCCTTTACAATTCATCCAGCCGACAGAGCTATCATACATAGCGTATCACTCATGAGTCATAATCACCGGCAGTCTAGCACAGATAGTGTATGAGGTCGCCACTCTGGAAACGCCGGAGACCAGAGCCTTTGAATCTCATGAGCCTGTTGATTTTACGAGAAAGAAACGATATTTGTTGCGACTCTCCATGGAGGTGAAATTCTGTCTTTCGTCCCTTCCACTGGTCAGATTGCGAAAACCCTCCTCGCTGGGGGCATGGGCGTATTGTGTGCCTTCCCAGCCCTAGCGCAGCAAGAATTTGTGCCAGCGTCGGTTGAACGAGGCGTGCTCCTAATTGCGAGCCCTTCCCTGGTTGATCCCAATTTCGAACAAACCGTTTTGCTCATTCTCGAACACGGAAAGGGCGGCACAGTTGGTCTCATTCTCAATCGACCCACGAATGTCCTGGTATCCGATGCGCTACCAGATCTTCCGGTGCTTAAGAGAACGACTCATCGCTTGTTTGCCGGCGGACCGGTGGGGCAAACGCAGATGGCCTTGCTATTTCGGCTGAAAGAACGGTATCCCGATGCTCGACCGATCGTTGATGAGATCTATGTCGGGACACCCAGAGTCCTGGAGCGTATTATCGCCCAACCCAAACCAACTGAGACCTTCCGTGCGTTTGCCGGCTTTGCGGGATGGGCACCGGGGCAGCTTAACTATGAAATGCTCCAAGGTTCTTGGGGCGTCTTACCGTCGGATACGTTCAACGTCTTCGATAAGGATTCTGCCACCCTGTGCCCGGAGTGTATCAGCCGTCTTCAAGCCCTCAGGACTATTTCCAATCACTAGCTATCGCGCAGCTCTGTCCACAAAGGCAGGCCAACCGGAAACGCTGGGGAAGACTTGGGGTGGTCTGTAGAATCAGGAAGAGCGGGACCGATTGTAAACTGTTCCGAACCAATCCGGCATCACGCTCTCTGGCGAATAGCGGGACCAAAACGGGTTGCCCGCACAGCTCGCATGAGCGCTTTCGCATCTTGAAACCCCAATAAGTAGCGCTCGAACATTTTAGATGATCGCTGCCGATACTTATTGACATGATCGCGATACAGGACGGCGTCCCTCAGGCCTTCTTCCTCGGCACGCCAGGCTTCCAGCTCAAATTGGCTGCACGCGGTTGCCCTTTGCCGCCGGCACCATACAATACGGGATGTGACGGGGCTCGTCGTATAGTCCATGACGTCCTCTTTTGTTGACAGGTGTGGACTGGCCAAATTGAAATCTAAGCAAAGGGAGTGCCAGCCCATCGGGCTATTGAATGCCACTTAGTTGTCACTTCTCACGTATTGTATTTTCAATAGCTTTCGATTCGGACGGGACCAGTCGATGGCTTTTTCTAAATGATAGAGGCGGTCCTCCGTTCGGACATCTCTGGCCGTATCTGTAGGATTCAGAGTGCAGCAGCAGATGAGCTGATTCTTCCCAAATCAAGCGCACCTACTGCTGAACGAGCATATTAGAAGCGGCGAGCTTGCTTAAGAGCCTCATGGTAGGAATTCTTAGCAAGGCCATGGATCGTCTTGTCCTGTCGTTCTTCGGACAGCCTCCCCATCATCTTTCTCCTGACCACCTGGCGTTGACAGTGCTACCGAGGAGCAGTAGCCTGCTTGCATGAATACGTTAAGGACGAACACTCCGCTGTTCGATAGGCATCGAATAGTACGAGCCCTACCTGCTGCCCCTTGGATCCATCGTGGTCTGCTGCTCGTGCCACTGATTATTGCGGCAGTCTGTTTCTCCAACACGGTTATCTGCGCCGGATACGAAAACGGAGAACTGCCTGAAGTAGCGAGGCATGATCCCGCTGGATCAGGCCACGCGATTTCAGGTCTCTCGTTCCACGTGTTTGTCGATCAAGGAATGGAAGGGGCGGCTGGTATGTTTCTCGACCAGGCGCAGGCAGATGCGGCTCTCCAGACGGTGATCGATACCTTCTCCTATCTCAATCAACATCGCCAAGACTATCCGCGGTTCGACGAGGCGGTGAGCAAGGGACTGCTCGAGCGCGTCATCGTTCAACCGAGTGTACACAATCACGAGGGAAAGTCTTTCCCATTCCTTGTGGTGCGAACGGTGGACCCTGGTCTGGTCAGGTTACTGATCAGTGTGTCCTCAATGAAATCCAACGGGTACCTTGGACAGGCAGGACGATTTGCGCCGGTGCTGGCGCGAGAGTTCCAATGGGTGGTCAGCAAAGCAGAGACGGGTCATAGGCCGAAGACGGTATCCGTTGAGCGAGACTTCCAGCATGCGCCGATCCGGACTGACAAGGACATTCGGGCACGCTCCGGTGAGGAGCGTGTACGTCTACTGCAACAACTCTTCGAGACGTACCTGCGCACGGCCGATGACCTACGGAGTTTGGAGGGCCAGTCCTACTACGAGGTCGGCAGCACTGTTTTGGTTGCACCGAGTCAGCCGGATTCAACGACGAAGTTTTATGATCTTCGGGTTCGAGAAGCCTTACAGAAAATCGTGCGGGAGCCGTCTTTTCTGGAGCACCTGCCGCTTGCTGTGACAAACCTGTTAAGCGGAAAGATCTGGAACGTGGCGTTTGTGAAGATAGGCCAGCGTGATTGGGCAACCAGAACCAGGGTGCTGCCGGCAGAGAAGGCGGTATTGGTGGGGGAGCCTGGGCGGGTGATCCAACCAGCGGCGATTCTGATTAATCTCCATCGTACCGCGGCTCCTGACGACCCCTTTTATCGCGACACAAAACACCTGCCGATGGGAGCGTTGTCTACCGACCAACTGGCACTGGTCATTGCCAAGGAAATTGAACACAACATCGTGGAAAAATCACAGAGTGGTCACATCGCACAAGATGCCCTCTCGGCACCGAAGTAGATTGGTGCGCGCTCTGCTATCTGTCCCTGAATGGAAACCACGTGCAAAGAACATCCCACTTTGCACCGGTCTAACCACATGACTCGAAGAACTTCGTGATGTCATCAACGACCGGCACGCTCTGCGGGTTCCACCACGACAGCGCTCCGACAAGGTCTGTGTGATCTGCCCCGTGGTAGACGCGTGATCGCACGCAGCCGCCTTGTTGCTTGATGCGTTGCACAAGCTTCTCAAGGTTGGCGTATTTCACGACGCGGTCCTGGTCGCCGTATAACAGCAGCATCGGCGGTTGTGTGCCGTCGATGAACGTCGTGACCTGCATGTTCGGATAATTCTGTGGCGGGCCGAACATGTCCTCCAGATCCGGCTCGTCTGGAGTAAAAGCATAGGGGACGGCTAATCCGGCGAAGTCATGAATGATGATCGACCGGTCTTTCCCCTCATCGGCAAGATAACGAGGATCGGCAGTTACCAATGCGCCGATATGAGCCCCAGCGGAATGGCCCACCACATGGATCCGTGTAGGATTGCCATGCGACTCGGTAATGTGATCATGGACCCAGGTGAGAGCTTTGGCGGTGTCCTTCGCAAACTCCGGGAACCGAACTCGCGAATACTTTCTGTAGTCGGGAATAACAACCAGAAAACCTCGGTCCGCGAAGGTTGATCCAACAAACCGATAGTCTTCCTTGGCGCCATAGGTCCAGCGCCCACCATACAAAAAGACAACGACCTCGAACGGTTTCTTCGTAGTATTGGCTGGAATGTACATGTCGAGTTTCTGCGCTGGATCAGGTCCATAGGCTCGATCCTGCACGACAACCGTTTCGTCAAAATGCGTGGGAAGATTGGCGGCGACGAAGGCCGTTTGTGTGCAGGCCGATGTCGTCAGAAGTACACCGAGGAGCGAGATCTGGAAACGCGAGGTTTTCGGGTTATTCATTGGAAATGTCGTCTTGTCGTGCGTCCCAAGATCAGCAGCGAAGCATCTGAAGCATCTATAGCATGCGGCCCATGGGAACAGTATTCAGGAGCTCCTCTGTTCGTAGCTTAGATTTACCATGTCATGATCGGCTACCATTTTAGACTCGACGCGCTTGACAGGGGTAGAGCGGTTCAGTAGGATGACGAAACCTTTAATGCTCATCCAGTGAGGTGGGCAAGGAACCAACGATGAATGCTAATCCGGCTTTGACCGGTTTCAACGTAACCTTCTCACTTCAGCTTGGTGAGGAGGTTTTTTTATGCCTAGAAGTTGAACTGAATTCTGTATCTCGGTCGTTTTCACCATGACATCTCCTACGAACAAGCTGACTGAGCGGAAAGATGAAAAGATCATCATGGATGCGGGAGACATTTCCCGTGCCATGATGCGCATCGCTCATGAGATCGTAGAGCGAAATAAGGGAGTGAAAGATCTCACGCTGGTCGGTATCCGAACGGGAGGTGTGCATCTTGCCCATCGGCTTGTGAAACGCATCCAAAGCATTGAGGGTGTGTCGGTTCCGATCGGCGAACTGGATATTACGTTGTATCGCGATGACCTGGCCTTACGCAAAGATCAACCGATCTTACGGAAAACCTCTGTGCCCTTCGATATGACGAATAAAGTAGTCGTGCTCGTGGATGACGTCTTGTTTACCGGTAGAACAATTCGCGCGGCTATGGACAGCCTGATGGACCTTGGACGACCCGAGGAAATTCAATTGGCGGTGTTGGTCGATCGGGGCCATCGTCAGCTGCCGATTAAGGCAAACTACATCGGGAAAAATCTACCGACCTCCCGGGATGAGCAAGCCCAGGTCTTATTGGAAGAGAATGGGGAGGATGATCGGGTGGTCATCTTGAAGGCGTGAAGCGGAGGATCTTATGAGCCTCAAGCGCAAAGATCTGTTGAGCCTCGCCTCTTTGTCGACGGACGAGATCATGCTCATCCTGGAAACGACCGATTCCTTCAAGGAAGTGACTGGACGAGAAATCAAAAAGGTGCCGGCGCTCAGAGGCAAGACGGTGGTGAATCTGTTCTTTGAGCCGAGCACCAGAACCCGCACATCCTTTGAATTGGCGGCCAAGCGACTGAGTGCCGATGTGATCAACTTTTCTCCCTCAGCCAGCAGCGTCGTAAAAGGAGAAACGCTCCTGGACACGGCTCGGAATATTGAAGCAATGCAGGCAGACATTATTGTTCTGCGGCACTCCTCGGCCGGTGCCGCGGAAACCCTGGCGCATGGCGTCAAGTCGTCGGTCATCAACGCGGGTGATGGATGGCATGAACATCCGACACAGGCATTGCTTGATCTGTACACGATTCGTCAGCGAGGAATGAATTTCAGGGGTTTGCGAGTGGCCATCGTCGGAGATGTGTCCCATAGTCGTGTGGCTCGTTCGAACATCTACGCGCTCGTCAAGCTTGGCGCCGAAGTGCGTCTGGTCGGGCCACCGACGATGATGCCGTGGGGCGTGGAAAAGCTGGGGGCCAAAGTGTGCTACGACATGGATGAGGGCCTGCGCGACGTGAATGTCATCATGATGCTTCGGCTCCAATTGGAGCGTCAGGGACGCGCGCTGTTCCCGACCATACGGGAATATTCGCGGCTCTACGGTTTGACAGCTGATCGCGTGCGGATTGCGGACACTGGAGTGATTGTCATGCATCCGGGGCCGATCAATCGGGGAGTCGAAATTGCACCGGAAGTGGCCGATAGTCTGTCCTCGGTCATTCTCGACCAAGTGGCCAACGGTGTTGCGGTGCGAATGGGAATTTTGTACCTCATGTCGGGAGCAAATTCGTGAATCTGGGGAACTGACGATCTGTTGACTGAGGGAACTATTGGTTGAGCTTGCATATGGTGGTTGACTCGACAGACTATCAGATCAACTGATTCTCTCAAATATGAGAGGTACTTACTGTGTCGATCCTCATTAAAGGCGGACGTGTTCTTGACCCTGACCGATTTGTTGGGATAGCCGATGTGCTGATCGATCATGGCAAGATCGCGGCGCTGGGCCAGAATCTTTCCGCACCGCTCGAGGCTCGAACCATTCACGCGAGTGGGAAACTTGTCATGCCGGGGTTTGTCGATTTGCATGTCCACTTTCGCGAACCGGGATTCGAGTACAAGGAAACGATTCAGAGTGGCAGTGCTGCAGCCGTCGCGGGTGGCTTTACGACGGTCTGTTGCATGCCGAACACGAATCCGGTGAATGACAATCAAGCGGTCACCGAGTTTATGCTGGAACGTTCTCGACTGGCTGGTCTTGCGAACGTCTTGCCGATCGGAGCTATCACGAAGGGATCGGAAGGGAAGGAGTTAGCGGAGATCGGTGACTTGAGGCGATCCGGTTGTGTGGCGATTTCCGATGATGGGAAACCGGTGATGAACAGTTTGGTCATGCGGCGAGCGATGGAGTATGCGTTGGCATTTGACCTCACGGTTGTTGACCATTGCGAGGACGTGCATCTGGCCGAAGGCGGCTGCATGAACGAGGGATTGATCTCGACCGAGCTTGGATTGCCGGGCATCCCATCGGCGGCGGAGGATGTTATGGTGGCGCGGAATCTTTCGCTCTCTGAGCTAACAGGAGCCCGGCTGCATCTTGCACATATCAGCACGGCTGGGTCTGTTCGAATGGTCCGTGAAGCAAAACGTCGGGGGATTCATGTGACGGCTGAAGCCTGTCCACATCACTTCATGCTCACGGAAGAGCTGGTGCGTGGATACAATACTCACGCCAAGATGAACCCTCCGTTGCGCACGTGGGCCGATGTCCAAGCGATCAAGGAAGGATTGCGAGACGGTACGATTGATGTGATCGCGACGGATCATGCGCCTCATGCGACGCAGGAAAAGCAGCAAGATTTTACCGAGGCCCCATTTGGAATCGTTGGGCTTGAGACGGCGCTTCCGTTGACGCTGGGATTGGTGGAAGAAGGCGTGCTGTCACTGGAACAAGCGGTGCAGAAACTGACGTCAGCACCGGCGACGGCGTTCGGACTGAACAAGGGGACACTCGCAGTCGGGGCGGATGCCGATGTGGTGATCGTCGATCAGCAAGAACAGTGGGAGGTCGATCCGACGAAGTTTCGGTCGAAGAGCCGCAATACACCGTTCGCTGGGTGGAAGGTCAAAGGGCGGGTGAATGTCACCATTGTCGGAGGCCGGGTCGTGTTTGAGACCGACGTTGCGGAGCGGTAGTGCCGTGCGACACGTGCCCAGTTGGGGGAAGGTAGGGTGTCTGACGCTTGAATGGGTAGCTCTTACCGTATGGGTTGGAGGAATGATCGTGCTGAGCGGAGCGGTCATTCCAGCCGTGTTCAACACATTCGGTGGACAAGATTCCGGAGGGATATTCTTAACCCGAGCATTCGAAGGATACCAGCGGTTTGTCATGGGTGCGAGCGTGATCCTCTGTGCCGCAGCGTGGTTTCGATGGTGGAGTGGGGATCCGATGGTAGCGGTCGGACGCAGTGAGATCATCGTGCTGGTTGTGATGGTGATGATCGTGGGACTTATTATCGCGGTGTTGCATCCACATGCTGCGGAGCTTCAAGCGCAGGCGTTTGCGACGAAGGATGAGACGGCAAAGAAAGCGGCGCTGGAAAGTTTTTTTCGGGTTCTGATGCCGATCAGGTCGCTGTATATGTTCAACCTTGTCTTGGGGCTGATTCTTATCGGTATCAAGGCAAAACGGTCGCTCGATCAGGGTAGATGACGGGTATGAAAAAGGCGTTGTTGGCACTGGCAGACGGGACGGTATTCGAAGGTCGCGCCCTTGGCTATGAGGGGGAGGCGGTCGGCGAAGTTGTCTTTAACACGGCGATGACCGGCTATCAAGAGGTACTGACTGATCCATCGTACAAGGGGCAGATCATCACGATGACGTGCCCTCACATCGGCAATTACGGTGTGACGCCGGAAGATATGGAGTCTCGTCGATTATGGGCAGAGGGCTTCGTCGTCTTGGAGGCCAGCCGTCAGACCAGTAACTGGCGAAGTAAGCAGACGATTCAGGAAATGTTGACGGAGGCACAGGTCGTCGCCATCGAGGGGATCGATACGAGAGCTTTGACGCGGCATTTACGTGAGCACGGGTCGCAACAGGGACTTATCACGCATGTCGATTTGGATCATCATCGAGCGATCGGTCGAGCCAAGCAAGCACCCGGTATCATTGGGCGAGACTTAGCCACCGAGGTCACCTGCGCGAGCTCATACGAATGGACGACGGGATCAGGTGATTGGATGCCGGGGCAGGCGACAAATGGGCGGGACTCTGGAAGGTCTACCCGGTGGAGAGTCGTCGCCTACGACTTTGGTATCAAATATAATATTCTGAGGCGATTGGTGGATGTCGGTTGTCAGGTGACGGTTGTGCCTGCTGGAACATCTGCCGCAGCAGTTGATGCGCTACGGCCGGATGGTGTTTTTCTTTCCAACGGCCCGGGTGATCCGGAAGGAGTCCCCTATGCGATCAAGGCCGTGGAGGAGCTGATCGGGCGGTATCCAATCTTTGGTATTTGTTTAGGACATCAGATTCTGTGCCTGGCCTTCGGCCTCAGAACCTACAAGTTGAAATTCGGTCATCATGGGGCCAACCATCCTGTGATGGATCTCCGTTCGAGGAAGGTTGAAATTACCTCGCAAAATCATAACTTCGCCGTGCAGGGTCTTGCGCCTCTTCGCGAAGTGCCGAAGGCGCCGCCGGTGGTCGAGACACGCTATGGGACACTATCGCTCACCCACGTCAGTCTGAATGATTACTCGATCGAAGGGATGGCGTCCATGGATCATCCGGTCTTTTCGGTGCAATACCATCCGGAGGCAGCACCAGGGCCCCATGATGCCGCCTACTTGTTTGACGAATTCGTGCAACTTATGGAGAAACAACATGCGTAATTGGTTTGCCATGGCGGTCATCGGACTGATGGTGTCCGGCTGTACCTTCAACTTTCCACTGTTCCCTGGCCCGGGGCCTCTGCAAGAAGCGCAGGTCGATGGGACTGGAAAGGCAAAGGTCTTGCTGATCGAAATTTCCGGAGTCATCAGTTCTCAAGAGAAGGAAGGATTCCGGCCTTCGACCAGTATGATTGCGAGCGTGAAGGAACAGCTGACACGGGCCTCAAAGGATGAGCAGGTCAAAGCGATCGTTCTCCGTATCAATACGCCTGGTGGTACGGTCACGGCGTCGGATATCATTCATCATGAACTCAAGACGTTCAAAGCCACGCGAAAAATTCCCATCATCGCATCGATTATGGATGTCGGGACCTCCGGGGGATATTATATCGCCGCGGCAGCGGATACCGTGCTTGCCCACCCATCTTCCGTGACCGGCAGCATCGGTGTCATCATGTTGACGGTCAATGCCAAAGGGTTGCTCGAAAAAATCGGAGTAGAGGCGACGGCGGTCACATCAGGTCCACGCAAGGACATGGGCTCGCCCTTTCGCACCATGACGACGGAAGAACGAGCCATCTTCCAAGGGCTCATCGATTCATTTTATCAGCGATTCTTGAGCATCGTGCAGGAAGGCCGTTCGAACTTGCAGATGGAGCAGATCAAACGATTGGCCGACGGGCGAATCTACACCGGTGAGCAAGCGAAAGCGGCGGGCTTAGTCGATGAGATCGGCTATCTTGAAGATGCGGTCGAGCTGGCCAAAAAGAAAGCGGGGCTCACTGAGGCCCGTGTCGTGACCTACCAGCGCCCCGGAGAATACTCCAACAACGTGTATTCAAGGATTCTCACACCGGGTGCCTTGGCAGGTCTTGCCGACTTCGATCTGGCGTCATTCGTCAGAGGAGGGACGCCACAGTTCATGTATCTATGGATGCCATAGTGACGGCATGGCGCCGATCTCGATGAATGGTACTATAATGATAATCGGCTGTGATCCAGAGAATCAAAATGGGACAGGGGACAGATCAGAAGATCGACACGTTGTTCTCAACCCTCGTCGGGCGTCGAGCCTTGTTGCAACGCGGGGTCCGAGGGCTGCTTGGCTTGAGCTGGCTCTTCAACATAGCGACCGCCGGTGGGCTGCTCTCAACTCTGACGGGATGCGTGCGAGCGCCGGGTACAGCACGGGATCAATTTATCTACATATCCGAGGAGAAAGAAATTGCAATGGGGATTGGCGCATACCGCGAGTTATTGCGCAAAGCGCCTGTCAGTGACGATTTGGCGTTGAATGAGATGGTCAATCGTGTCGGGAGACGTATCGCGGCAGCCGCCAACAAGCCTGAATATCAGTGGGAGTTTGCCATCATCAAGGACGATCGCACTATCAACGCGTTCGCGCTGCCGGGTGGGAAAGTGGCGATCTTCACAGGGATCTTGAAGATGACCAAGAATGAGGACGGCTTGGCGACCGTGATCGGGCATGAGGTGGCGCACGCGCTTCAGCGCCATGGAGCCGAGCGGTACAGCCGGAGCATTCTTGAAATGATCGGGCAAGTCGGCGCGCTTGCAGCCGGCGCCGCGGTCGGTCGCCCGGACGCCGCGATGGCTGCCATGAGCGCCTATGGGGTGGGAGTCTCCTTGCCGTTCGGACGAAAACAGGAGTCTGAAGCGGACTACATCGGGCTCAAGCTGATGGCGCAAGCGGGTTATGATCCTCGGGAAGCGGTCCCATTTTGGGAACGGATGAGTGGATGTCCCAGACAAATGATCGACAAAGTCTGTTTTCGGTCACAGCATAATATCCCGGAGTTTCTTTCCACCCACCCCTCCGATATCGCGCGCATTAATCAAATTGAAGCCTGGATCCCTGACGCGTTGAAGCACTATCATGCTGCACAGGGAGTGGACCAACCTGTGCCGGCCCCCTATCAACCGTTGATTGGGCCTGTACTTCCATCCAGCTGAGCCAACGATCACGACACGATGCCAAAACGAACGGACATTAAGTCAATCCTGATGATCGGGTCCGGTCCGATCGTCATCGGCCAAGCCTGCGAGTTTGATTATTCCGGGACCCAGGCGTGCAAAGCGCTCAAGGCGGAAGGCTACCGAATCATTCTGATCAACAGCAACCCGGCAACCATCATGACGGATCCGGAGTTGGCTGATCGGACGTATGTGGAGCCGATCACTGTCGAGGTGGTTGAGCGCGTGATTGCTCGTGAGCATCCCGATGCCTTGCTTCCGACCATGGGCGGCCAAAAGGCTCTCAA
>JAOUMR010000154.1 GCA_029881435.1 Nitrospira sp. | reverse complement strand
ATCACTGCGCAACTCACCGAGATGGCGCGTCGCCCCGCACTTGTCCGTTCGTTCTTCAGACATCCAAGTGTTGCCTATATTTCTGCCTGCTGAGTAAGAGGGGACGATCGACGAATTGGTACAAGCGAGAGGACGTCAGCTCATATGGGGAGCGGAGCTTCAGGATAGAGGGGCAGTTGATGGTAATCCAACAGGGCACAAGGAGAGGTGCCGAGAGACAATGTATTCATCGGTGCCAAAAGGAAAGGTACCTGGTGCCTAGGCTCTTGCCAATTCGTCACCAGCGATCATGCGAGATGTGACAGCCAGTGATCCCATGTGTGTCATCCACCGGCAAGTTAACTGTGGCGCACAAGACGGTCATTTCTCCTCAGACAGTTTCTCTGGCTCATCAGTAGACTCTTCGTGGTACATTCGGCGCTTCTCGTCATCCTAGGCGGGTCTTTGTGAATGACAAGGTCTTCAGAGGAAACGAGGAACGCTATGCCGAACTTGGGTGTAATCGCGAGATGGCGGGCCGTCCCGCTCTATGCACGCATCGTGATCGCGTTAGTTCTCGGCCTCCTGGCGGGGCTGATGCTGGGGACCGAGGCGGCTGTCCTCGCGGTGCCGGGGAAGCTGGTGTTGCGCCTGTTGGGCGCGCTCGGGCCGGCGCTGATCCTTGCGGCGATTGTGCACACGTTCATGACGACGCAGCTCGGTGGGCCGCTGGCGATGCGGCTTCCCTGGTTGCTGCTCCTGAATACGCTGGTGGCAATCACTGTCGGCCTCATAGTTGCCAACGTGATTCAGCCAGGACAAGGGGCAGGACTCGCGCCACCAGCTCTGCACGACGACGCGACGAAGATCGCCAATCCGCTTCGCCCTCTTTCTTGAGAATGTCCCCAAAAGCCTGCTGGGACCGCTCGGTGACGATGGAAACGTGATCGGGGTCATCTTTATCGCCGTGGCCTTCGGCATGGCTCTCCGGAAGGAACGTGAGCGCCCTCTCGCGACAGTGGGGTATCTCGTTGAACTATTCCCGGAATCGCTGATTACGATCTTGCACTGGATCATCGCGCTTGTGCCGTTTGCCGTGTTTGGCATCGTCGCGAACATTGTGGGGACGGAGGGGTTTGCACCGTTCAAGGCGCTCGGAATCTTCGTCTTGAGTGTGCTCCTCGCGCTCGCGATCCAGAGAGGCTATTACCTGCTCCGTATTCGCTTTGGTTCGTGGGTACGTCCTGGTGAATTGCTCCGTGGTGGGCGTGACGCGTTGGTGATGGCCTTTTCGACGGCCAGCTCAACGGCCACGATGCCGGTCACCTACGCTGTACTCAAGGGTCGTGTGGACCTGCGCGAGCAGTCCGCCGGTATGGGGGCGCTCGTCGGTGCGAATTTCAACAACGACGGCACCGCACTCTACGAGGCGATGGCGGCATTACTTATCGCTCAAATGATCGGGATGGATCTCAGCTTCCAACAGCAATTGATGGTGGTGCTGACGAGCATCATCGCCTCCGTCGGCGCTGCAGGCATCCCTGAAGCAGGTTTGGTGACGATGACCATGGTCTTTACGGCCGTCGGGCTGCCTGTCGAATACATCCCTGTCTTACTCCCGGTGGATTGGTTCCTCCATCGCTGCCGCACGGCGATCAATGTGATGGGGGACATGGGTGTCAGCTGTCTGTTGGACGGACAGTACAAGGAAAGGGCATAGTGGTTGGAGGAAGCCAGTCTTTGAGCCAAGCTATGCGGCTTTTGCTGGGCGCCGGCGGAGGCCGACGTTCAGAAGCTCTTGTAACAGATCCTTGTACTGGTAGCCGACCTTCTTCGCTGAATCGGCGAAATCTTCATCTTCTGCGACCTGCGGGTTGGGATTCGCCTCAAGGACGTAGAGTTGCCCGTCCGCGTCCATCCGCATATCGATCCGCGCATAGCCGCTCAGTCCAAGCGCCCGATAGACACGCTTAGCTAGACCTTGAATTTCCTGGGCCTTGCCTTCCGGTAAATGGTCGGCTTCGCGTGACGTGATGCCATACTTCGTCTGGTACTTTCGGCTCCATTTCACCCGCTCGGTGGCGATGCGCTTCGCATCGTCCGGCAGCTTGTCCATGATGAGTTCCCACACAGGCAGCACTTGCAGTTGTCCGTTCCCGATGATTCCCACGTAGAGCTCGCGCCCCTCGATGTACTGTTCGATCAGCGCCCCACTGCCCACGCTATTGTGAATGAAAGCCACTCGTTCACTCAGCTTCTCATCGTCTGTCACGATCGAGGCTTGGGAAATTCCAAGCGACGCTTCTTCGCTCACCGATTTCACGATCAATGGGAATGAGAGCGATTTGAGCCGCTTCACGGTCCGGCCTTGAGGGACCTCGATGAACTCTGGGTAGGGGATTCTATGAAAGGCCAGCACTTTCTTTGTCAGGACCTTGTCGCGAGCCAACATGAGACCGCGAGGATTAGACCCAGAGTAGGGCAGGTGCAAGAGTTCGAGGTATGAGACAACGTGTTGGTCATAGACAGCCACGCCGTCGAACTCTTCGAGGAGGTTGAACGCGATATCGGGTTTCAAATTCTCAACCGCTGAGTGAATCACGCCAAGGTCGCTTTTGACTCCGAGTGGGTACACCTCGTGGCCCAGCTTCCTGAGGGTCGAGACCACATCGTACTCAGTCCGCCATTCGACTGTTTTCACGTCATGGCTTGTCGTTTCCTCGGGTGGCACGAGATCTTTATGCATTAGAACCAGGACACGCAGTCGTTTCATAAGGCCACCCGATGCCGCCCGCTCCGCAAAAAATTCATAATGTGAACGGTCAGGAGGATGGTGAAATCCAGCTTGGCTTGTTTCTCTGCGCTGGGTACCCGGAGATCTAATTCTCGGCATCGTTGGATCATGTCCTCCAGCACCTGGTCGATGGTGTATTGATACTCACCGGTCCAACTTGCTACCTTTCGACGCACTTCACGGCGAAAGCGGTTGAGGAAGCTGGCGGCGCTGGGCTTGGTCGAGTGGCTCGGCATCGCGGAAAAGAGTCGCTTCAAATCCGGGTCATACTGCAACTGTCGGTCGATGCCATAATGTCTCCGTTTGCGCTCATGATGTTCGCGCAGCGTCTTCTTCAAACTCGAGAGTGAATCGACTTCTTCTGATGTGGTGACGCAGGGCGACACTCCCTGAAGGTCCTCCATCAAACCATCAACATACTTGAGCTTCTTGAGGACGGGCCAGCCTCGATACCGTTCTTCCCATAGTGAATCTGGAGTCAGCCACACAGCAAAGGTTTCGGCGAAGTCCTCGTCCGGATGACTCTGTGCGTACCATAAATCCAAGTGGCGGACGAAACTTCTGCTATAGGGCCGTGGGGAGTAATACATCGGATACCGTTGAGATGACTCGCCGAAAATCTCTTGGCGTGTTTTGCGGCGGCGGAGCTTATACGCGTTCTCGATGGCATGACCGGCCTCGTGACGGAGAATGCGTAAACACCACTCTCTTGTCCCGCCTTCCACTTCTAGCATTTGGGTAAGTTCGAGTTTTGCCAATCTGGGGTGGGCAAGATAGAAAGGGATGGCAATGCCGGGCACCCCATCGGGCGTGAACCACTCGTTGGAGAGCCAAAAATTGGGGCGAAACAGTAATCCCCGTTGTTCGAGTTCACGGGTCAACTCAACGATGGGCTGTTCGAGAAATCCTCCTATGAGGCCTAGCGGCAGGTCGCACATCGGGAGATCTAATAGTGCTTCATCGGGCCAAGCTGCCCATGCGGGCTCGTCCTGGCCGATGACCGGATTCTTGAGCGCGTCAACAACTGTGCGTTCCATGATTGACACGTTTTCTAAACCGCTAAGATCAGCTGCCTATGGAAACTATAGCAGGTGGGAGGACCTCGCTCGCGGCTGTGGGTTTATCGGAAATCGAGGGGGAAGAGGGAGAGGGTGAAACGTTTGTGAACCGTCCCAGCTTGGGCTGAAAGGGCGTTTTCTATGACGCCTTGGTTCCGGGAATGTGAGGGAGTCGCGTCACCAGCTCTGGTATGGCTTCGCAAATGTGGTCGATGACTGACTCTACATACGCCCGCGCCTCGTCGATATCCCGCTCCCAGTCAGGGATGGCTTCATGCAGGTCCAGGATCGGGGTGTCTTGGCCGAGCGACACCTCATTAAAAAGCGGAACTTTCAAACCAAACCGTTTTTGGATGAACTCACGATGCCCCAAGCCCATCGCGATGATAAGATCATTCTCTTTGACCAATTCCTTGGTCAAGAGGCGGGGGATATGTGCGGAAGAGTCGATTCCCTTTCGGATCAATCGGTTAGAAATGACTGGGTGGATGGTTTTCGGTTTGGCCTCGATGCCCGCCGATTCAACCCGGTAGGGAGATTGTCGCCCGAGATGGGCTCGCAAGGCATACTCAGCGGCCATGCTCCGAAAGACATTGCCGGTACACACAAAGAGAATCGATTGCACCACGGGTCGATCGGTCACGTTTCTCCAAACTAGCTTGTCGACAGGATTACACCCAAGCGGCTACAATCCTCAGATGCTTGTCTCTATCAGTCCAGCATCTCTGCTTAAGTTAGACGAAGACACGGAGAAGATGCAAACACGCCTGTGCCGGCTTGTGGGTCAGGCAATTGCCGATTATCGCCTCATCGAACATAAAGACAAGGTGATGGTCTGTTTGTCCGGGGGTAAAGACAGTTATGGGTTACTGGATATCCTACTTATTTTGCAACGCCGGGCTCCGATTCGTTTCGACCTTGTGGCCGTCAATCTCGACCAACGACAGCCAGGTTTTCCGGAACAGGTGCTTCCTCAGTATCTGACAAGCCGTGGAATTCCCTTCCATATTGAAGCACGCGATACGTATTCAATCGTGAAGCGGTTGATCCCCGAGGGACAGACGACCTGCTCGTTGTGCTCACGGTTACGGCGAGGACATCTTTATCGAGTTGCCACGGAGCTTGGCGCCACGAAGATTGCGTTAGGACATCACCGCGATGACATCATCGAAACATTATTCCTCAATCTTTTTTATACGGGCAAGCTGAAGGCTATGCCACCTAAGCTGCGTTCAAAGGATGGACGACACATCGTCATCCGGCCACTGGCCTTTGTTAAAGAGCCCGATCTCGCTCGGTATGCGGAGTTGCGGGCCTTTCCAATCATCCCTTGCGATTTGTGTGGATCCCAAGAGGAATTGAAGCGAAAGAAGGTGAAGGCCATGCTTCAGGCATGGGAGCGAGACTCGCCGGGATCTTCCGACAGTATCGCCGCCGCATTGACCAATGTCGCACCGTCGCTTTTGATGGACCCACGCCTCTTCAACTTCGCCTCGCTTGCCTCATCCGGAGCCGATCAATCCGAGGGCGATATCTGGTTAGACCAAGACCCGGATCTAAACTCTCATGCCTCCCCACCCACGCCATAGGTGCTTCCCTGACTCATTAGAGCTTCATAGATAGGGTAAAAGACGAAGAATTATGAAGACTTCTTCATGAGCTTCTAATCCATCCTTCATCTTGAGAGGGGTATGCTTTCACTAGAAGGAGTAGGTGGAAGGTAAGTGAGAAATGGTGACTATGATTCCACTCCGAGTGCTCGTTCGTAACGCCACTGTTGAGGAGATCATCCAAGGTTCCGGATTGTTCGGAAACTCGTGGCAAAGGTGGGAGAAGTCTTGGAATGGGATGGGCACTTGAAATCCAATTGATATACGAACGAGTGGGTCTTCGGACATGCAGAACAATTCAGGTAACGCGGAGGTTGCTTTAACCAAGGAGGGCTAGACCATGGCAAGTGATCGCGGGTATGACATTTCGCAGTGGTACGACTCGAAGCCGGTGAAGATCGGCTGGTTTGCGATGTTGGCAATC
>JAOUMR010000153.1 GCA_029881435.1 Nitrospira sp. | reverse complement strand
TCAGCAAATGGCCTCCCCCCCCATACGCCTGCATAGTAGGCCACGATCGAACCAAGCACATTGCCGATCGCTCCAGCCAGCGTGACTCCCAGCATGGTGAATTCGCCGGTCATTACTAGATAGCCTGAAAACGGCATGATGATTTCGCTCGGTAATGGGATACAGGCGCTCTCGACAGCCATCGTGAACACAATGCCGGCATAGCCGAACCTAGAGATACAGGCGATGACGAATTGGCTCAGTTCACTGATGACAGCTTCGATGAGTTCGCCAATCACGGACCCGGCTCCTCCATGGACCTAAGAGCCGACCGCCATGCGGAAGATTTCCTCTGGCCGTGTTTAATCATCGGTTCCCACGACCGGAACTGATCAAGGACGCCATAATGCGTACTATCCAAATGGATTGGCGTAAGGGAGACGTACCCTTCTTCGATAGCCTCGTGATCGGCATCCTTATTGCGACTCCAGGAAACTCGCTTGCCGGCGATCCAGTAATATTTCCTCCCATGCGGGTCGACCTTTTCGATAATGGGATTATGGAATTGCCTTCGACTCAGGGAGGTGACTCGTACGCCTTTGATTCCCGATCGTGGACGGTCCGGGATGTTGACATTCAGAAGAGTCTCTTCTGGAAGACCTCTGCCAAGCACGAGCCGTGCAATTCGTGCTGCATAGAGAGCACCCACAGCAAAGTGGAATGAGTCCTTCCCTTCTTGGGAGATCGCGACCGAAGGCACGCCAAGGATCGCCCCCTCTATCGCTCCTGAGACGGTGCCCGAATACATCACGTCATCACCAAGGTTGACTCCCTTATTGATACCGGAGACCACAAGCTGAGGGGGTTTGGTCATTATTTTTAACAACGCCAGGTTCACGCAGTCCACCGGAGTCCCGTTGACCGAAAAGGATCGAGTCCCAATCTGGTTCACTCTTAGCGGTTTGTGTAAGGTCACAGCATGTGCGACTGCAGTGCGCTCACGATCCGGAGCAACTACCCACACCTCGCCGATCTTGGCGAGCCCTTTTGCCAAGGCCACGATCCCTGGCGACTGGATCCCGTCATCGTTGGTTATGAGGATGCGCATGATCGACCTTCAACAAAAAGAGCTGCCCGAGGCAGCTCCTATCAAAGACGGTGACGTGGCACGACGTGAAGATAAAAAGCCCGTCTGCCTTGAGACGCCTAGCGCGTCACCTTTCACGTCAATTTGGTCGGGGCGGCGGGATTTGAACCCACGACCACTCGCACCCCAAGCGAGTGCGCTACCGGGCTGCGCTACGCCCCGACATAGGCTGAACTCAGCGAGATCCTTCGTGGCTAATAAATCGTCGTCCTTCTTTTATGAAATATCTGTGCTGTTATCATGAATGTAAGTCGATGATCTTCAGAATAATCCGAAGGTCCCCCTTCACTTTCCTTGCGATGTCCTTCGATCGCACCCTGCGCGACCCTGCCCGCCCACGGCGGGCCCAATATCGTTTCACGCCTTCGATCGTATGTCCTTCTTCATACAGCATACGCTTAATTTCTAGTACCGTTTCCACGTCTCGCTGAACGTAGAGACGTTGGTTCCCTCGACTCTTTTTGGGCTTTAAAAAGGTGAATTGCGATTCCCAAAAGCGGAGTACATACGCGGGAAGCTTCGTCAGTTGACTCACTTCTCCAATTTTATAGAATACCTTGCTCCCCAGCCTGGGCTCAGTTCCCATGACCGGCCTCACGGTGCGGCCGAAGATGTGGGTGAAGCAGCCTTACGAATTGACGTACTTCTTGAACACTTGGCTTGGTCGAAACGTAACGACGCGTCGGGGGGTAATCCCAATTTCTTCTCCAGTTCGAGGATTTCGTCCTTTACGGGCGCCCTTACTACGCACAACAAAATTTCCAAACCCCGCGATTTTGACCGACTCTCCCTTCTGTAAGACGGACTTAAGGAGATTCAATACAAACTCAACAATGTCAGCCGCCTCATTCTTTGAAAGGCCGACCTGCTTGAAGATTTCGTCCGCGATATCCGCCTTCCTCATGCCACCCCCCTACGTGACCAGAACAACTCGCCGCGCTTCCCTTCTCATGGTGCATTTCATCAATGCGATGAGTTTGGCTTAAGTTACGTGAGGTTACGAAGCCTGTCAAGAATAAATTTGGTGAATGCTTACGAAAAATACGCTACTCCGAGGCGAGAAGTTTGTACTCGATGCTATCCGCCAGTGCTTGCCATGTCGCCTCTATGATGTTTTCCGACACCCCAACGGTGCCCCATTTATCCTTGTGATCCCCTGATTCGATCAATACCCGTACCTTAGATTCAGTCCCCTTATTAGCCGCTAAGACACGCACCTTGTAATCGAGAAGTTTGACCTCTCGTAGCTGCGGATAGAACTTTTCCAAGGCCTTGCGCAATGCATGATCAAGCGCATTCACCGGCCCCGCACCGATCGCAGCTGTATGTTCCACAGCTTGGCCGACCTTGACCATCACCGTTGCCTCGGAAAGAGGTGGTCCATCCTCTTGTTTTTTCTCGACAATGACGCGAAACCCTAACAACTGAAACGACGGCCTGTGGCTCCCCATCACCTTACGCATCAGCAGTTCGAATGATCCCTCGGCACCTTCGAATTGATAGCCCTGGCTTTCTCTGTCCTTTAAGGCATGAATCAATTCGTCGACCTTGGAGTG
The DNA here is from genome assembly GCA_029881435.1 of Nitrospira sp. Taxonomy (GTDB): domain Bacteria; phylum Nitrospirota; class Nitrospiria; order Nitrospirales; family Nitrospiraceae; genus Nitrospira_D. Next base: position 3,312 of record JAOUMR010000153.1, on the reverse strand, counting down.
GTCTTTGGGAAGTTTGATTCCGTAGTGTTCGATTTTGTCCAGCAAGCCGCTCCGTCCCCCGTAGTCGGAAACCAGCATCCGCTGTCGATTGCCGACTCGGGCCGGATCGACATGTTCGTACGTTGCCGGATTCTTGAGCACTGCATGGATATGCACTCCCCCTTTATGGGCAAACGCAGAATCGCCGACATACGGCTGATGTTTGTTCGGCATCAGATTCGCAATCTCAGTGACAAACCCAGCCACATCTTTGAGATGGCTCAAGCGATCGGCCAACGTATGCCGCTTCATCTTCAACTCGAGATTAGGAATAATCGAACAGAGGTTGGCATTCCCACACCGTTCGCCAATCCCATTGATCGTCCCTTGAACTTGGAGGATACCAGTCTCAATCGCTACCAGTGAGTTCGCTACCGCCATTTCACAGTCGTTGTGGGCATGAATCCCGAGCGGTACCCCACATTCTCCCTGGACCACTCGACAGATCTCGCGGATCTCCCACGGCATCGTCCCACCGTTCGTGTCACACAAGATCACCCGCTCGGCTCCAGCCTCCACCGCTTTTCTAATCGTGGTCAGCGCATAGTCAGGATTGGTCTTGTACCCGTCGAAGAAGTGTTCCGCGTCGTAGAAGACCCGGCGTCCTTTCCCGCGCAGATAGGCGATGGAATCATCAATCAATTCCAAATTCTTCGCCAATGAGATTCCCAAGGCGTCGGTCACATGCAGCGACCAGGTTTTCCCGAACAGCGTGATCGTCTTGGTCTCCGCAGCGAGCAGCGCCTGTAGATTCGGGTCCTTGCGAACGGTGTTACTGGCTTTTCTGGTTGATCCGAATGCAATGACGTTCGCATGCTTCAGCGGGATAGTTTTGATCATTCGGAAGAATTCGATGTCTTTCGGATTCGCTCCAGGCCAACCGCCTTCAATAAAATGAACGCCGAGATCATCCAGCTTTTGGGCTATGCGGACCTTGTCTTCGGCTGAAAAACTGACGTCTTCAGCCTGAGCGCCATCGCGTAAAGTAGTGTCGTAGATCTCTAACGTCGCTGATTGAGCCACCGACAACTTTCGCTCAGCAACCGGCTGTTGCTCACGAGAAGCGCGGGAAGAGCCGGATTGAGTGGATTTTCGAGCCATGGTGGGGAAGGGTATCAGGAGAGGGGCTCCCCTGTCGAGACGTCAAGGGCAAGCGATTACCGGCAGCCAGGGTCACTAGCCATTAGCCGGAATTCTTCGAGGTGCTTCGTGGGAGAGCTGCAGCGGATCTTTATAGTCCTTGGGAACAGTACTGACCACTACCTGTGCGAACGCAATGGCCAATTCGTCAGGATTAAATGACCGTCCTTTCAGCACTTCGGGGCGTAGTATCGCAACTTTGTATCAGGGATCCAACACCGTCAGCCCTCTCCTTGAAATACTTCCGGCGGTAACAATGCCCGCACAGCCTCGCGGACACGTTGCGCCATAGCAACGGCCTGCCCTGCCTACGACCGGTCGATCGGATCCCAATCACCTGGATATCGCGCTTCGATAGTATAGCGATTCAGGGGCTGCACATCCTGGGGGCTCGCACCTCTGAACCCAGCAGCCAGCGCCAGGTTGAGCAAGACAACGAGGTCATGGGATCGTGGAGCATCAAGACGCCGAGAGACGAGCCAACCTTTCAGGTACTTTTCCGCGCATTGCTGAGCATGAAAGCACACGGTGTCGAACGGGCATTCCTCGTCGCGGATGGTGAGGGTGTGTTCGGCATTGCGCAGATCGTGCTCTGCCTTCTCGATCCACTGCCGCACCTGTCGAGCCACGTCATGCGGCTTGGTCATAGAGGACCAGCCCATCGAGCGCCGCAGGCCGTAAGACCGATCCGACCTGATGACAAGCCTGCTCAAACTCTTCCGGAGTCACGACAATAAGGTCCAGGGAGATCGTTCGATCGGCCAGAATCCCATCGATTTCGGTCGCCTTCCGCCGTTTCGAGCCCTCCACCGGCATGACGATCAAGAGATCCACATCGCTGTCCGGACCAGCCTGGCCACGCGCATGCGAGCCGAAGAGTATGATTTTGTCTGGGTGAAACTGAGCGGCGATCCGCCGCACCATTTCGCGGATGGAGTCTTGAACGGGTATAGCAGCGACTCTTCGATCAGCCATGCATAGCCTCCTGAAAACTCAAAAATTCTACCCTACTTTTAAGCCATTCGTCATCTGATCACCACAAGTAATATTGTGTCGAGCCGCCCTTCTCGATGGGTGCAATGTAGTGCAGCTCCCTAATGGTAGACCGATTCACTCATGGTCCTCGGATAGATCACGCCAAGTTGGTCACGCAAGTTCGAATATCTTCAGCACTTCGTCGCCGTAGTGTTTGATGATCTTGATATCAAAGAAGGTTGTCCCAGACACCGTTTGCTTCCCAGTCGCTGCTCACTCTCTTTTGAACCCTAAAGACCTTCCAACGGTGCAGTGAAGTAATGCCTAAGACAGGTTATGCAATTACCTATAAACCTCTTTGGATTGATGGCTGATACAGATACTTCTGAAATCCTGCGAAGACCTTTCCGATCTCTGCAGGTTGGCCGAGATCGGCCACGGCATCAGCGATGGCGTTATGGTACTTGAGCTTGAGCAAGGGTGAGAGTTTCTCTTGCGCAAGTTCCTCAACCCCCACCTTCACATATTGCGCAAGAACAAAGTCCAGGAAGGCTTGCTGCTTGCGGTTGAAGTGGCTATTGAACTCTAGTTTGGCTCTAGCAGCCCGCTCCTCGCGCGTGAGCGGGGCAAGCGCATAGGCTACGTGAGCCAGCACGTCGAAGAGATCGCTATTTTCGGCATCAATGATCCGCTGCATCTCTGCCATCTGCTCCGCGCCGAACCCTTTTTCGGCAAGCCCCTGTAAAAGCTTGGTACGTGTATCGGGACTGCTCCAGAGAGCGCGGAGTTCGGCCTCGTTCTTAAAAACTTCCGGGAGCTTGCCGAATAACATTTCGAGAAACTGCTGTGCGGACATAGGTGTCCCGTCCGGATGCCAAAAGGTCGTGACCATCATGTGTTGAATGGTGCGGGCTTTCCCATCGGCCAGCTTCACCCCTCTGTGCCAATATGAGTGGGACACATTACCTCTCTTCAATTAGAGTAGCGGGCGGAGGAGATGCACCCCATCATGCATGGTGAGAAGAAGCCCGACAATCGAGGAGTTGAAGGAGTTCGCCAGACGACGGCGAGACTCAGGGCCGAGTCCCCGGTAGGAGCCGCCTTACCCCAACCCACCGGAAACGTCCCGCCGGATCCCGAGGTCGTGGCCAGACCGAC
>JAOUMR010000152.1 GCA_029881435.1 Nitrospira sp. | reverse complement strand
GGTGGAGGCCCTGAAAAGCGTGACCAGTCGGCAGCTGAAAGAGAAATTCCCGCACATGTTGCGCAACGTGTATTGGGATGGTGGCGGGGTCTGGGCACGAGGATTGTTCGCCTTCACGGTGGGCATCAACGAGGCCACGATTCGGCACGATGTCCAGCACCAAGGCGAGCAGGAGACGGGTCAAGCGCAGCTTGAATGGTAAGGAGACCCCGCCTGTAAGGGTTAGAAGAAAGTGTGCAAGATCAAATAGATAAGACGAAAACGCAGTGCAAGAAGTGACATTTCATGTCATGAAAAATCAATGAGTTACAGGAGCAGGTGCCACTAGTGGCACCTGCATTTTGCTTATTGCAATCCTCTCTCCTTCAGCACGGTAATTTGAGCATAGTAACAGCCTTCTAATATTGGATAATAACCTTACGTAAAGTCTTGCCGGAACAGCGAAGCATCTCTCTGGCAGGGTGAAGTGTAACTTTTGTGAGGTCAGTTCTGCTCAGGTCAATTTCATTGAATTTAGTCGATTCGCGCCGTAAAGAGAACACGCCTGGAACACGTAGGGTTTCTCTCTAGATTTGGTACAAAGTGGCACACGCAACGAATCGAATTGACGATACACGCCTGACACGCTTCCGTCAGTCATCGAAGCAAGTGGTTGATCGAAACCGGGGTTCGCTCTTGCTTCTATGCCAGATCTAGCATATCATGATGTGGTGTAGGATCGGAGCCGAATGAAGCCTGTTCACTTTGTCGGAGCATCACGGGAGGATCTTCGTGACCTTCCGGAGAGCGTCCAGGAAACAGCTGGGTTTCAGCTCTTCAAAGTTCAACAGGGGAAAGAGCCGGATGATTGGAAACCGATGGCGTCCATCGGGTCTGGCGTCCAGGAAATTCGGGTGCGAGACGACACCGGAACCTATCGAGTCTTCTATGTGGCCAAGTTCCAAGAAGCGGTCTATGTGCTCCATGTGTTTAAGAAGCGTTCACAGAAAACAGCAAGGCCGGATATCGAACTGGGCAAGAGCCGGTATGCGGAGCTTCTCACGTGGAGAAGGGAGGTCGGGTTATGAAGCGTGCACCCGTAACAAAAGGGAGCGGGAATATTTTTCGAGACCTCGGGTTTTCGGAAGAACGGTCTGCCGAACTGATTCTCAAGAGCAGCTTGCTGCAGGCCCTTCAGGAAGCGATTAGGGACCGGGGCTGGAAGCAGGTCGAGGCTGCCACACGGCTTGGTATTGACCAGGCGAAAGTGTCCAAGCTCTTAAATGGTCAGATGGCTGGGTTTTCGGTTGAACGACTGGTTCATTTCCTCTCGTTGCTGGGTCAGGATGTAGAAGTGACAGTGAAGCAAGCCCCTCGTGGACAGCGATACGGTACTGTGCGCACGAAGGTGTCCAGGCGATGGAAAACGGTGATCGGTTCGTGATTGGAGCCCCGTCCTGATCAGAAACCGCCTGTTGTCGGTCTATCCGGAGCAATTCTGCTGCAGGTTCTATGAGTGACACCAGCGCTGTTATGTCATGACATTGACTCGACAATGAATAGCGATTGGACCATCTTGCTGAGGCTCAAGAGGTACACATATGTCAGCTCGGGCCGTGTGTAAGGAAAAGCTGAATCTTCGATTGAGCTCTGCAGATAAGCGGACACTGGAAGCCGCTGCATCTGCTTGTAGCCGCTCCTTGAGTGATTTTGTCCGGGACAGCGCGTTGTCTCGTGCGGATGAAATGCTGGCGGATCGTCGCACCTTTGTCTTGAGTAAGGCCAAGTGGGCTCAGTTTCAAGCCGCTCTCGATACTCCACCTCGCACGCTCCCCGGTATGCAGCGTCTCTTGACTGAGCCGGGATTCTTTGACATTGATCCTTCTTCCGCATCGGCAGAGAAGCGTTGACCCCGACTATAGAAAAACTTCGGCGGCATCACGTCGTTGAGGCGTTCGATCTTGGCCGGGACGAACTCAATGGTCCATGCCAAAGACGAGGCGGCGAGAAGCTTTTGCGCGCATTTGGATTTCCTTCCTTCGCCAAGCGACCCGTGGCATCTCTGCATGCTTCTGAAAGACGCTCGTAGGATTGTCTCCTGAACCTCCTGCCTTCGTCTTGAAGGAGCGCTCTTGGTGAGTGCGAATCTGGCTTACGCCAGAACCACTTCCTGGAGCGGCTCGCTTTTCCGGCGTCGTGAGACCTGCACCGTCACTTTGCGATCCAGCTTGTTCAGGAAGGCCATCAACCGGGCTTCGGAAAACCGGTGATACCGCGCATTCATCAGATGGGAGACTTCCGTCTGTCCAATATCCAGCACGTCCTGCACGTCTTTTTGTTTCTTGAGCCCTCGGCTTTTGAGGATTTTGAGGATGTGATGGCCGAGCTCAGCCCGCATGAGCAGGCTCTCGGAGTCCTTCAAGCCTAAATCAGCAAAGACATTCCCGGAACTGACTTCATGGCCTATGGTATTTTTTTTCTTCATGACGGCCACTCCTTTTCCATGACGACTGCTTCCTTATACCGCCGGGTAATCAGCTCCACGTCTCTCGGAGGTGTCGCGATGCCCTTTTTGCTCTTCTTCTGAAACGCATGGAGTACATAGAGCCGCTTGCCGATCTGGACGGCATACACCAGCCGATACGTGTTGCTGTCGAAATCGTCCCTGATTTCAAACACGCCGCTGCCGAGTCCCTTTAACATCTTGCTGTGCGGCGGGTCTTCGCCTCGCTGAGCCAGATACAGCTCGCCGCCCATCCAGGCCACAGGGCGGAGTACACTATCTTTCGACACGTCTTTTTCTCCCTACCGGTACCTAGCATGATATGACAAGATTGTAATAATGGCAAGAATCATCGTCTGATGAGGTGGGATCACGCTGCTGGTATAAAAGGAGGCCACCCAACGCTCGGTGGGAGAAGGCAGATTGCAACCGAGATGTGTCTCCTGTGCTATTCAAATAGACCCACAACCCGCCCCCTTCTTCTTCGAGTCCCAACGGCACGGGATGTCCAGCGAGGAGTTCTGCTCTGCATACGTGACCATTCAGGCTTTAGGAATTGCTCTGCAGGCTGCGCTGGGTGAGAGACGTTGGCAGCCACGCATCTGTGGCACCGCGTCCGGAGACGCCGTGCCACATGGGGTCAGGCACCGTCGTTCCGCGCGACGCGGCCCAACCGTGCGGAGACAAGAGCTGTCGCCCATCAAGGGGAGTGGCACACCCAAAGGCACGCCGCGGACCATCCCGAAACGCCGGCATGGCAGAGCAACTGGTCACATCACGGAGACTGTCACGGCATTTCATCCGGGATCGGACCTGCCAGAAGAGTAAGACCGTTGTGCCAGGTTCGGATGGCAAATCTCGACCCTGACGTGTACCTTCGTCAGACGTGCCTTCGTATTGACGAATGAATACTGACAGTTTCCTTTGTTTTGTACTAAAATAGCACGTATGTAGTAGAGGGCCTGCTCATATGCGATACCGCGTCGTTCTCGAACAAGATGAAGAGGGCATCGGTGTTGCCGAATGTCCGTCTCTTCCCGGTTGCGTGAGTCAAGGAACCACGCGCGAGGAGGCTTTGACCAATATCAAAGATGCCATGGCCGGCTACCTCGAAAGCTCACGACTCCAGAATGAACCCATCCCTCCTCTTATTTGCTATAGTTCAGGGAATCTTTCACCCATGGGGTATGTATGAAACTCCGCATTGTGCTCGAACCCAGTGAGGACGGCGGCTTCACGGTCTTTGTTCCCACACTTCCTGGCTGTATCAGTGAAGGGGAAAGTAAAGAAGAGGCCTTGAGAAATATTCGCGAGGCCATCGAGTTGTATTTGGAACCCGTCGAAGACGACCTGCCACTCAGTCCGAATGCCGAGCAGATTGAACTCGCGGTATGAGCAAAGTCCCGAGCCTCTCCTACACAGAGGTAATTCGGGCATTGCAGCGCGATAGTTGGGTCGTTGTTCGGCAAAAAGGCAGCCATATCCGACTTCAGAAACATCTTGCCACCGAAGTGTTGAAGGTTACTGTGCCGGCCCATCGGCCAATCAAGCGATCAACGCTGTCCCATATATTGAAGCAGGCTCGGTTGTCTGTCGAACAGTTCAACGGGCTCCTATAAGCTATCGCGCCATAGGCCACACCGACAAAGGGCGAGGTGTGTTCATGCTATTCACGATACGCAAGAAAGGGGGTGAGGTGCTGATCCGGCCCATCAGCGCTCGGTACATGCAGAAGAAGGAGGTTGACGCGTATGAAAAAGAGAATCCCAACCTTTAAGAGCGACCGCGCAGCGGCGGCATTCGTCGAAAAGGCTGACCTCACGCACTATGACTTGTCGGGGGCGCAGTTGACTCGCTTTGAGATCAAGCCGAAGGACAAGTCCATCAATCTGCGCCTGTCCGAGGAACTGTATAAGGCTGTCCGCAAACGCGCCGCGCGCGCCGGTGTTCCCTATCAACGGTTTATCCGCCTCACACTTGAACAGGCTGTTGCTCCAAAGTCGTAGGGGGAGCGCATCGGGTTCATGGCCCCACAGTTCGCGGCGTTACATAAAGACTCAGTATGAAACCTGCGCCACCGCGGATGGTGTCACGGGTGCAGTTGTGCGTGGTCACAGACTCGGAAGGTCTGTTGCGTCCCCAGCGTTGGTGTGGGGCTTAACACGATGTTGAGAAGCGGTCGGTGTGCCTATCCGGTGTCTAAGTCCGTTCACGAACGGTTCGGCTCTTCCACTGAAGATCGAGGAGGAGAACGGAAGCGATCGGATGGAGATACGCCTCTTACCACTTCACACAGCGCCATTTGGCACAGGATGGTTCCAGAACGACCACTCAGTATCGCCCATCTACTCCGATCAGGGGAAGCGGTGATTGACCGTGTGACGACATAAGGGGAAATCTATGAGGCACACCAGCGCGAGACGGCATAAACATCTCCAACTCGATCAAGCGAAGCTGACGCGCGCGAAGACTGTGCTCGGTGCCAAAACGGAAACGGAAGCCATTGAACGTGCCCTCTCGCTCGTGGTGGAGGAGCACATACTCGACCAACCGTTGAAGCGGACAAAGGGCCGCATGCAGCTGCGAAAAGTTTATCGCTGAGATGCGGCGCTTCATTCGTGGCAGCAACCTCTACATCGACTGGTTTAACACGGGTGCCCATGAGCCGCTCCTGTTTCAATCTGACGCGGTCAAAATGATACGTACCGTGGTCATTGGAGCTGTTAGCCGGTGCCCATGCCGTCCGAGATTGGACCCGTCTGCACGACCTGTTCAGAACCTTTCGATAACTGGATCGGCTGGACGTCCCGTCTGCGGAGGTCTACGAAGACGCCGGTGGAGTCTTACGGCAACTTCAAGCCGTCCATGGATACCGTCTCCGACAGTCTCCTTCACTCACCAACGATGTCCTCATTGCGCTGTCGGCCCGGGCTGTTGGGGGGACCGTCGTGACGCAGAATCAACGGGACTTTCTCCCCATCCAGTCTATCCGTCCCTTCAAACTCAGTCTGGTCTGAGCGATGCCGGGATTGCCCGGTCGTTTCGTATACTGCTCGTCTCTGCTTCTGACCCCTGCTTTTACCACAATGCGGAGGCTTCCCCGCCCGGCTACCTCGCGAGAGCCGTTCAGCATGCGACTGCGTTCAGCGACTCCCGTGACATGTGCTAGTTGCCTGCTAGGTGACAACCGCGTCAAGCTTAGGACAGTCTCGAAGTCGACTGGTTGAGCCTCTTTCACCTTGGCAAACGGGCTTGGTCTCTTCCGTCTACCTGAACCGGACCGTTTCGCCTCGTCCGGTGAATCGGCTCGGCCATGCCGTGCTGGGGATGAGCGGGGGCCGGCTTGTGGTTTCATCTTCGGTGCCTGTGCGCATCCGGCCGTCGCCCTGGCTTTCCACCCGCGGGCTGCGTCGATCATGCCCGCGCGCCGCCACAACAACCGCGTCGTCTTCCGCGGGCATTCCTCCGCATTGCGCCCACCGGCCCGCCAGGTGGCGGCGGCCTCTCTGTCTCCTTTGTCGTCGCTGTGTGGCCTCCACGCCTGGTGAGAGGCCAACACAT
>JAOUMR010000151.1 GCA_029881435.1 Nitrospira sp. | reverse complement strand
GATGCGCGATCGGTGGGGGGGGATACCCGGATACGCTGGCGCAAATTGGACGCAGCACCATGCTGGACCCATGGGGAACTCCGTATCAGTACTACCGGATCAACTGTTCGGCCGACGTTGACGTCACAAATCTTGCCAAACTCAAATTGCGCAAGAAAAATCCCCCTCGCATGCTTCCTGCTGGCGACTTTCCTTCCACAACCGGCGAGTGGCATATCGTGCTTGCCGTCGATACCGGCGATCATCGAGACCTTCTCCACTTGGTTCAAGGTAAAGGCGGTGGCGGCGGTGCTGGCGGAGGTGCCGGTGGTGGAGGTGCTGGTGGTGGCGGGGGTGGCCCTGGCGCTGGTGGAGGTGGTCCGCCCTGTGGCGGTGTCGGAGGAGCCAGAAAAGACCGATTTCTGGTCCCCCTCAACTCGGACTTCGACGTCTACAGCATGGGGAAGGATCGAGCCTCAACAATGCCTCTAGCGGCAGCTCAAAGCCATGATGACGTCCTTCGTGCGAGCGACGGTGGGTTTTACGGCTTGGCCAAGAATTTCTAACTCGTTGGGACCATGCAGGCATCGTTTTCTCGATCACTGTTCCACAGCCGCATTGGACGCCGGCTTCTCGGTCTGTTCGTCCTCTGTGCCCTGGTGCCGACCTCGATTCTCGGCTGGGTTTCGTACCACCAAGTCACGGAGCAGCTCATCGTTCAAACATCGGCTCGTCTGAAACAGGAGAGTAAATCCCAGGGGATGGTGCTCTATAATCACCTCCTGACCTTGGCGGCCGATCTGGATCGTATCGTCGCCGAACTGCCGCACGATGGAACCGTCACCGAAGACGTCACGATCGCGGCCTCCGTCAAAGAGCTGGGGCGGCGATTCCAAGACATTCGACTCCTGGCTGTTTCCGGGGCTGACCGCCCCCGGCTCACACCGGCCCAGATTGCGCATCTGCAAGAAGGAAAGTCCCTCTTGGCGCTGACGCCTTCCTCAGATCAGCTTCCTCAGCTCAGACTCATTCGCCTCATCAGTCCAGGTCGCTGGGAGGCCGGCCTACTCTCTGCCCACGTCGACCCAACATCACTGTGGAGTACGCAGGTCAAAGACGCCCTCCCGGGCAACACGGATCTCGTCGTGGAAGACAGCGAGCGCGGGATGCTCTATTCGACCTTCTCCCAACAGGTCGCCGTCCCCGATTTTCGCCGGCACGACACCGCAGCTCCGATGGGTGAAGGGGTCATGTGGCAGATGGGGACGCAAAAATATGTCGCAGGAGCCTGGTCGATGCCGCTCCGGCACAACTTTTTGAGCGAGCCCTGGGTCATTGTGCTGAGCCAAACCAGAGAATCGGCGTTGGCTCCGGTCGAGCAGTTCCGCCACACCTTCCTGCTCGTCATTGCCTCCGCATTGAGCGTCGTGGTGCTCCTCAGCTTGGCGCAGATTCGACGTAGTTTGCATCCAGTGACGCTTCTCCAAGAAGGAACTGCTCAACTGGCTGGAGGCGATTTTTCCACGCGCGTCACTGTGACCAGCGACGATGAATTTCAAGACCTGGCCGGGTCCTTCAACAGTATGACCGGGAAGCTGAGCCAGCAGTTCCATATGTTGGAGACGATCTCGGCCATCGGTCAAGCGATTCTCTCCAGTCATGAACCGGCGGCCATGGTGAGGATCGTTCAGTCACGTATTACCGAAACGATAGCCTGCGATGCGATCGGCATGTTCCTCGTGGATCCCGAGGGCAGGGGACCCACCGCGCTCTCCGTGCGGTTCCTCAGTGGCCAGGCTGACGAACTGAAAACGTATCAGTGCCAATTGACGGACGAGCATCTCACTGCCATACAGGCTCATCCCGACCACACGTTCGTGATGACGACTTCCATCCCGTCCTATCTGGCGGCAATGCTCCGTCCGGATCTTTCACTCTTCGCCATCTTTCCGATCATCGTGGCAGACACGGTGACTGGCGCGCTAGTTCTCGGCTATCGACAGAAGAAAAAGCCGCCTGCCGACGATATGGGCTATGCCCGCCGGTTGGCCGACCAGGTTGCCGTGGCATTAGCGAATAGCCGAGCGATCAAGGCGCAGGTACAGGCACAGATCGAGTTAGTCGGCGCCGTCGACGCGAAGCAGCAGGCCGAAGAGCGCGCAACGATCCTCCAGGCCACCAATCGGTCGTTGGAGACGAAAGAAGAGCGGCTCCGGCATCAACAAAGCGCGACGCTGGCGCTTGTCCAGGATCGCACGGTATTTGAAGGATCGCTTCCCATCACGGTACGGCAGCTGACGGTGATTGCTGCTCAAGCCCTTGCCGTTGACCTGGTCAGCGTCTGGATTTTTGAAGAGCAAACGCAGTCGCTCTACTGCCTCGACAGGTACGAACGAACACCTGATCGACATACATTCGGCAAAAAGCTATCCCGCGCACAGTATCCTCGCTATTTCTCGGCGCTGAATGGTGGGCAGCTCATTGCCGCGGCGCAGGCACCACACGAGCCGAGCTTCATGGAATTGGTCGCCGGCCTCCCCGCCCCTCACCAGATCGGGGCGCGGATCGATGCACCATTCTATACGCAAGGCAAGTTGACCGGAGTCGTTTCAATTGAGCATGTCGGCTCTTCACGCCACTGGGCACCGGATGAGCAACAATTTGCCCAAGCGCTCGCAAATTTCATGACCTTGGTCCTTGAGGCCGCCCGGCGCCGGGAGTCTGAAGAAGCGCTCGCGCTCGCCAAGCTCGCGGCGGAAGATGCGACGAAGGCCAAGGCGGAGTTTTTGGCGAATATGAGTCATGAGATCCGGACACCGATGAATGGTGTGATCGGCATGACGGAGATTCTGGCCCGCACTCCCCTTTCCGAGACCCAACGGCACTATGTGGAAACCATCCACCACTCAGGGGATACCTTGTTGACGCTGATCAACGACATTCTCGATTTTTCGAAGATCGAGGCGGGTAAGCTGGAAATCCAATCAGTGCCGATCGATCTGCGGGATATTGTCGAGCGCACCGTCGAGCAACTCGCCGAGCGTGCTCAACGGAAGGGCTTGCATATCCTTGCAGACTACGATCCGTCGGTTCCGACCGCCGTCATGGGCGATCCCATTCGAATCCGCCAAATCGTCACCAATCTTCTGGGCAATGCCATCAAGTTCACCCAAGAAGGCGACGTGGCCGTCACGGTCACTGCCGAATCGGCCCTGTCCGCGCAGGACGAGGTTCCAAGGATCAAGCTCGCCGTGACCGATACCGGCTCCGGCATCAGTGGCGAGGGGCAAGCCAAACTCTTCCAGTCCTTCTCACAAGTGGATGGATCCTCAACTCGCGTTCACGGCGGAACGGGTCTCGGTTTGAGCATCTGTAAACAACTCAGTGGATTGATGGGCGGGACCATTGGAGTGGACAGCGTGATGGGCCAAGGCAGCACCTTCTGGGTGATCCTCCCCATGCCGCTTCAGGACGGAGTCGCGGCGGGGATTCAGCCCGATCCTTCGTTGGCCGGCGTTCATGTCTGTGCCGCAATCGGTCATCCTGCGACCGGTCGGCTGCTGACACGATATCTTTCGCACTGGGGCATCACATCGAAGGTGGCCGGCAGCGGCGCGGAGTTTCTCGAGCAGGTGATGAGCGAGCTCGCGACCGAGGGGAATCGCGTGGTCGCCCTGGTCGATGACACTGTGACGGACATGACCGATGCAGAATTATTGCAGGCACTGAGATCGGAGGCGACGCTGGGAAAGGCCAAGATCGTGAGATTCGTGTCGTTCATCAAGAGAGCCGAGGTCGAACAGGATCCCACGTTCGGGCAGATGCACTTCATCACCAAGCCTCTTCGATACCATGCTCTACACCAGGTGATGCAGAATGTGCTTAGCGATCACCCAGCCGCCTCGCAGCCAACCCACGCGATCTCGACGGCCCCGACCCTGTCCGGTCACGTTCTCCTCGGTGAAGACAACCCGATCAATCAGGAGATCGCGCTCCTCATGCTAGAGACCCTCGGATGCACCGTGACTGTCGCTCAGAATGGGCGCGAAGTACTCGACCATACAAAGAAGACACCCTATGCCCTCATTTTGATGGATTGTCAGATGCCGCAGATGGACGGCTTTGAGGCCACTCGATTGATTCGTGAATGGGAACAGAGCGGATCTCGGACTCCAATTCCTATCATCGCTCTGACAGCCCATGCGAGCCCAGGTGATCGTGAACACTGCCTGGCCACGGGGATGAGTGATTACTTGTCGAAACCGTTCTCGATGGAGCGGTTGCAGGCCGTGCTGTCCTCTTGGCTGCGTCCGAGCACAACTGGCCTGAAACCTGAAGCGGCCCTTGCCCCTGTAAGCCAGATTTCCGTGAAACGCTCCGTGCCGGTCGCCTCACCGTCTGAGCCAGTCGAAGAAGTCTCTTTGGTCGTCGATCAGAAAGCCTGGAAGTCGATCACGAGCCTGCAACGGCCTGGCAAAGAAGATACGTTGGCCAAAATCTTGTCGCTTTATCTAGGGGACTCACAAGACCTGGTCAACAGACTGAAGCAAGGCATGGTTGCCGGGGATGCCCAAGCCGTCAATCAAGCCGCGCATAGTCTCAAATCACGAAGCTCTGTTCTTGGTGCGGTGTCGCTTGCGAAACTCTGTCGGCAGTTCGAGGACCTCAGCCGTCAAGGACAGCTCAAAGAGGCCGAACCACTGCTGGATCAGCTCGATGCTGCATTCGCCCACGCTTGTCAGGTGTTTCAAGGTGAACTCGAGAGGAGAGCTGCATGACATCCCCCACCCTACCGACACTTCCGCTCGCTCTGGTCGTGGACGATGATCCGACGTTCTGTATGCTGTCGCGCATGAGCTTGGAACAGGAGGAGCTGCGTGTGGAGGAGGCCAATTCAGGTCAGGCGGCTATCGACTTTGCGGCCTCCACGATGCCTGACATCATCGTCCTTGATGTGCAAATGCCAGGCATGGATGGCTTCATTGCCTGTCAGCGGCTCAGGAAACTGCCGGGCGGAGAATTCGTCCCCATTCTTATCATGACGGGACTGGACGATGTGGACTCTATTGCGAAAGCCTATGAAATGGGCGCCACCGATTTCATCGTCAAACCCTGTCATGGCCTGATTTTGAGTCAACGTGTGCGGTACATGCTGCGGGCCAGCCAAAACCTAAGCGCCTTGCGCAGCAGCGAATCTCGCCTCGCCCAAGCGCAGCGGATTGCCTAATTGGGCGGGTGGGAATGGGACGTATCTCAACAACGCATTGAGATGTCTGATGCTGCGTGCCACATTCTCGGCATCTCGCCAGCCGCCTTTGGCCATTCCCAGAATGGCTATCTTGACCGTGTGCATGAGGCTGATCGCGCGCTGGTTGCCGAAGCCATGCGACAGGGGGCTGCCGATGGTACGGGATTCGATTTAGACCATCGTATCATTCAAAGCGATGGTACCGAGCGTATCGTGCATCTTCTCGGCGAGCCCATTGCTGACGATGCCGGTACGGCGCAGCGTGTGGTTGGGTCGGTTCAGGATGTGACGGATAAGCGGGCAGCAGAAGCGAAGATTTACTTTCTCGCCAATTATGACAATGTGACGCATCTTCCTAACCGCAGCTTGTTTCTTCATCGTGTTGCCCAAGCCATCACATGTGGAGCGGGCAGCAGCGTCATCGGTGCCATATTGGTGCTGGGGTTGGATCGCTACCATCGCATCTGCGATATGCATGGATCTCGCAGCGGGAATCAGATCATCAAGGACGTGACCGAGCGCCTCCAACAGTCTCTCTCCGTCGGCACGTCGATCGCACACTATGCCGGGACGGAATCACCGGTCCTGGCACGACTCGCCGATGGTCAGTTCGCGGTATTCCTGGCCAATCTGTCCGAACCTCAAGATTCCGCCAAAGTCGCACAGAGCTTTCTGGATGTTCTCGGCAGTCCCTTTCAGGTTGGAACGACCAGTCTGACCCTCTCCGCGAATATTGGAATTGCGATACCAGGAACCGATGGTACGGATGCCGAGCAATTGCTCCGTAATGCTGCGACCGCTCTCCAGTCGGCAATAACCAAAGGAC
>JAOUMR010000058.1 GCA_029881435.1 Nitrospira sp. | reverse complement strand
GATCGTGCTGCCGTCAGGACAGGAGAGGAATGACATGAACCATCAACCGGAGAGGACCGCCGCCTGAAACTTATTTACACACCTCTTGACGGTAGCTCTCCAAGTCTTTCCTTGTGTATTGTTATTCATACATCGTCAAACTCTAATGGGAAAAATGTGAAGGCTATAGGATACAGACCTACACTTCTCATTCACTCTCAATTTCATGATGACCAGGTCGGACCCTCAAAAAATTTAAGCGAGTAACGGCCTTTGTCTTGGCAAACCTCACTCGTGTTGTAGCGAGTACATAACCAATAATCGACAACTTATTATGGAGTTACAATAAACTGGGTAGTAATGCAATGCTGGAATGGCATCTGTGTTTCTAGCATGGTCTCAATTTGTTCGGTCAATTTGAGATGGTGAATTCATTAAATCCTGTGACGGTATGGAATGTGCTTCCTATATCATTGTATGGTTTTGATGGCAGGTGATGAGGATATAGGGGAATCGCCCTACTTGAACGTTTCGTGTATCAAGCTCATTTGGTACATGTGATACATGCCTGTCGAATTAGGAGTAGAGGTGTCCTTATGGCAAGACGCAGGCAGCGACTACGAATCGGTGTAATCGGAACTGGGCGATTTGCCGAAGAGTGCCATCTGCCAGGACTTCAATCGCACCCTCACGCCAAGGTTGTGGCAATTTGTGGACGTCGACCGGAGCGGCTGCAATCGCTCGCGGCCCAATTCAAAATACCCAGCGTATACACCGACTATCGTACTCTATGTGTCCGCCCAGACATCGATGCGATAACAATCGTCACACCAAATAGTGAACATGCAGCGCAAGCCAAAGCCGCTTTCGAGGCAGGGAAACACGTTTTCTGTGAGAAGCCGATGGCAACGGATGTGCGGCAGGCACAAGAGATGATCCATGCCGCAGAGATAAGTGGAAAGATTCACCAAATGGCATTCACATACCGCTATCTTTATGGAATACAGGAACTCCGCCGACGAGTGCGCCGTGGAGATATTGGTAAGCCCTATCACCTGCGTGCGCATCATAACTCTTGGGATGGTCTACAGTCCACCTCCGCTCTTGGATTTCGAGGGAGTCGTGCAGCAGGAGGTGGGGTGCTCTACGATATGGGGCCACACCTGTTCGACCTGGCTCGATTCTTGTTTGGCCCCATTCAATCAGCCATAGGATTTTGCCAGCATGTTTCACGACCGAAGCTGAACGGCCGAGGCAAGTCTACCCATACAGGAACTGATGATATGGCGACTGCCTGGTTTAGCTACGAGAGTGGTCTACGTGGCCAATGGTTTGCTAGCCGTGTCATGCCGTGGTTTGGCGAGAAGGGGCATGTCGAAGTCGTTGGAGATGGTGGGACATTGAGAGCCTCATTGAGCAGAGGCGGCACTGACATCCTGCGGGTGGCTCATCCTTCAAACCCAGGTTGGAAAGAATTGCCACTGCCGAGAGAAGCTAGAAATGGTGCCCCCAGCTCCTTGACTTTGATGCTACACAGCTTTGTCGAGGCCTGTCACCGAGGGAAACTCAATTCCGAACTAGACGCATCGTTTCATGATGGCCTTGCCGCTCAACTCGCAATCGCTTCGGTTGAGCAATCGAGCGCAAGTCTCCCATGGGCAGACCTGGACTCTTGTGCAATAGAGGTGACCGGTTCAGATCGCTTGACTCAAAAAAGGAAATCCCTTCCACAGGTCGGAGCCATACCGATGGGATTATATTAACAGCGCACTAGTCGCTTCCTCTGATTCGTGCTAGGCCGATCAAAAGGGGGCGTGAGTTATCCCCTCTCGTTGAGGGCTCTTGCCCGCTTCAAGATCCCCATTCCACGTTGTCGAGCCCTCAGCAGCCCTTGCTCGTCGGAAATGCGGTGAGTTCTCTGATATCTTGGAATTCAGCTAATTCAGTCCCCCTGAATTGCACGCCGAATGCCTGCTCAATGCGGACCATCAGGTTGATACGTGTGCCGAAGTCCCATCCTGGACTATCATGAAGCGGGCATCCCATCCGCCAATGAGAGACCATCATTATCGAATACCATCCAGAACACTTCTTCATGTCGGTCATGTTTGGAGCGTCGAAACTAAAAGTAGTCAGGGCATTGGGGTCCTTCAATATAGCGCGATGCAAATTGCGTCTCTATAGATGATTGGATCCTTGGACTCAATTGCATTGGTGACCTCTGCGTTGTGTTGCTACGTAATTGCAGAATGATGGATGTATTCAAAATTTTCGGCTAGACTGATTCTATAATCATGGCCAAACTTGGAAACGTGCGTGAGTGGCAGAAGCCGTGTTCAACCGACTTGATCGGCGAGCCGACACGCCACGTGATGTCAGTACTGGAGAGCACACCTGACGAGGATCGGTCGTCTGGCCTGGTGCAAGTCTTGAAGGCCGGCGCTGTCTACTTTTTGATCGCACTTGGGGCAGGATTTGTGCTGGAGGTTATTCGGCTTCAAGTTGTGGCCCTCCATTTCAGCCCGCGCATGGCTCAAGTGATGGAAATTCCCGCGCATCTTCTCGCCATGATTATCGCCGCGCGCTGGGTAATCGACCGATTCACGTTGCCTCCCTTCCCCGGCATCCGACTCACCGTGGGTCTTGTCGCGCTCAGTCTCTGGCTGGTCATGGAATGGATCATGATCCTCCCCTTTCACGGTCTCTCGCTCGACGAGTACCTTGCCATACAAGATCCTGTTGTGGGAACCTTGCCCATCGGAGCACTCGGTGTATTGACCGTCATGCCTTTTCTCGTTGGGTATCGATGGGATCGCTGAGTTGCTTTCCTTGCCCCTGCGCATAGTCGTAAGAAATAATTCTCAGCAATAGGAGGATCTGCGCGATGATGCGTGGACTTCTGGCACCTAGTCTCCTTGCATTACTCCTTGGCGTTCCCATGACCGTACTGGCGTCGGAAACTTCAGATCCGGCGTCAGCCATCCGACAACTCGTACGCGCGAATGCCGAAAAAGATTTCTCCACACTTTCTCGAATGATGGCCCACGACGCAGACATCATCAGTTATGGAGTCGCCGGCCGTAAGTATGTCGGTTGGTCTGAGCTTGAACAGGGGATAAAAGATGAGTTCCTCAATGCTCAGAAACTTGAGATTCCCATCAATGAGCTGAAAGTATGGACGAAAGACAACCTGGCTTGGTATGCCATGGAACTTGACTATATCCGCTATGTCACTGAAGGAGCTGAATTAAAACGGACGATACTCCCCATGCGAGAAACCGGCGTCCTCGAACAACGCGACGGCCGATGGCAACTGTTATCGTGGCACGAATCATTCCGAACCGCCAGCCTGGGTGGTGCATTGGGCTCACCACCGGCAGATTCGCGACTACGTCATACCAGTGAGCCTCAGACCTCAAGAAAACCGGACGTGAGCGGAGAATGGGAGATCCTCGAAGTCGAGGATGATAAGCGGTACACAGCGACCCTCGACGGCAACGGCAACGGTCCCTATAGTCAGCACAACGGGCGCTTCACCACTACGACAATTGCGGATCGACTGTGGCAGGGCACATGGTCTCAGTCCGGCAATGACCGAGAAGGTGGGTTTGAAATCCAGCTCTCAGATGACGGCACGGCGGCGAAAGGCATATGGTGGTACACCAGAGTTGGCAGGCAAAAGAATATTCCGCCACGCGAGCATGGTGGCACCTACCACTGGAAGAGACTGACTCGGCCGGCCGGCGCTCAATAAACATTTTGCCGCCGCTTGCTACGTTTCCATCACCTCCAACCTGTGGAATCGAACTCATGTCCGGAGGCCATGCCGCGGATACAATCTGATTCCATAGCAACGTCGTCGTCTTGAATCTCCATTGCCTCCACAATCCGGACATTGAGATAGACTCTCTCGTCCTGTACGGTTTCGTATTGCGTTCCACGAAGACAGTAGACCGGCATTTCGTCAAATAGCCATGCTATTATCTTTTCGGATGGGTCGGCGAGCACGCAATCGTTCTTGAAGTAGAAGAATGCCGCTGTCATAGTTGATTTGATGGCTGGGAACCATGTCACCAACATCAATGAGTATCTGTCTCCGCTTCGTTCGGTCTGCATCCGGTTCAATGCACACGACTCGGAAAAAGAACGCCCGTGAGCCAACAATCAGCTCAGGCTCGTGAAGCTAGTCCGGTGACATTGATCATCCGCGCGGCAACGCTCATCTTGCTCTGCTTTCCACTTTGGGGATGTGAGAAAGTCCCACCTCAGGCCGTAGAGATCATCCCTCACTGGAACAAAGGCGATGCAATTGATCTGACCGTCACTCGGGTACGCGACAAGTCACTCAATGGCAAGTCGACGCTTTCAGGAAAGACACACACGCGGTTCTCCCTTGAAGTTCTCCACGCGAGTACCCAAGGATACCTTGTGGGATGGACCGTCGGTACAACCACCTTTGACGCCCCGGCTCCATCCGAATCTGTTCTGCGGCAAGTCGTCGGTCTCATGCAGGGCATGCAGATCGTGCTTCAGATCGATCCTCGAGGCGTCATCACCGGCGTCCAGAATTGGGAAACATTGCGCAGTGAAATGCTGAGGAATCTAGATGGCCTCTTGGCCAAGAGATCCGATTCGCAGCGCGGGAAAGCCGATCAGGGTATGATGGCACACTTACGGGCACAATGGGACACCATGTTCTCGACCAAAGCACAAGTCGAGCAAGTCTGCACACGAGATGCGCAGCTCTATTTTAGGATTCTCGGACGCATTTACACACGGGACCAGCCCTACGAGTATCAAGGCTTCTTCGAGCATCCACTCGGAGGCGATTCCTTTCCAGCTCGCGCCGACATTATGCTCAAGTCGTTCAACAGGCGATCGGGACAAGCCGTTCTGCATTGGAATCAATCGGCTGATCACGAGGAGACCGACCAAATCATGCGATCGCTCGTAAATGATATGGCGGCACAGAGAGGCAAACAGGTACCGAATGAAGGATTCACGAACGCCCTTGCCATGGACAACCATGCCGAAGTCGAAGTGGACGTTGATACCGGATGGGTGAGTACACTGACCGAGACAAAGTCTGTGACGCTCGGCACACGAGCCCAGACGGATACGACCGTCATCGTCAGGTCGGTCAAGTAACGCCGGCACGAACGGTCCCACCGAGTGTATCCGCTGGCGATTCATGAGGTCGTACACATGACTAATCGCAGCGTGCCTTGAGACGTCGGCAGAATTGCGGTACGATCAATTCAATCATATTGTTGGCTGTACACAGTCCAACGCAAAGGGAGACGCAGCATGAAGAAAGTGGCAACATTGTCTTTGAACGTCGTGGTTGGTGCTTTAATATGTCTTTCATCACCCGTTTTCGCCCAGGGGCTTCCACCTGCTGTGAAACAACAAGTGGATGCAGCCCAGAAGCACGTGAGCACGATCGGCATGGATGAGTATCGGACGCTTGTTGAGAATCCTGGCTCAGTGCTGCTCGTGGATGTGCGCGAACCTCATGAATATGCAGCTGGACATGTGCCGGGAGCCATCAATATTCCGCGCGGCCTGATCGCATCTCAAATTTGGAACCACGTCGGTTCCGCTGACAAGGCCGACATGGAGAAGCCGATCGTTCTGCAATGCCAAAGCGGAAAGCGCGCGACGCGTGCATCCCAGACTCTCCAAGAGCTCGGCTTCACACACACGACGGCCGTCATCATGAATCTCGACGACTGGCAGAAGGCCGGGCATCCATTCGTGAAGTAGCGCCTGCTCTCAACTCCACATATGTATGGCGCTCTGCAACACTCGCCGAGTCTTCTCGCTAAGGAACCCGAGATCTGTCGCTCCATTGGCGTACCGCAGTGCGTTGGGGTACGGCTGGAGCACAAGCACAACCTTTCACAACGCTGGCGCAGATTCCGCAATCGTAAACTGGCCTGGATGCACCTGGACTGGGGCCAAGCTTCTCTTCGCCATCGGTTGTTCGAATGCTATACTGGGCGACCATGACGGCTGTGACACCGGATACCGAACTCTCCTTGAGTTTTCAAAATCAGCGAGCGGTGATCTCTCCCTGGGGCGCGTCATTACGGCGCTATCTGCTGATCGATGACGATGGGCAGAAATTAGATATTGTGTGGGGGTATTCAGGTGGAAGCCGGAAACGAGGTGGACAAGGTGATGTGCTCATGCCATTTCCTGGGCGCATTAGTAACGGGCGATACTCCTTCGACGGACGACCATTTCACCTGGAGTGTAACGACAAGGAAGGCCCCAATGCCATCCATGGCTTCGTACGAAATCTCCCCTGGCATGTCCGGGAAGCACTCGCTCACAAAGTGACCTGTGAGATCCGGCTCGATGCCGAGACATATGCCGCTCGGGGCTACCCGTTTTCCTTGCACATCTCAGTGACATATGAGCTGGACGCTCAGAGTTTGAGCTGTGCCTTTGTCGTGAAGAATATCGGAGATCGTGCGGCGCCGGTGGGAGTCGGATTTCATCCCTATTTCACGGTTGGAACGTCTCTGATCGATGAAGCTGAGACGCAGATCCCAGGCGCCGGCTATCTGGAATTCAACGAGCGACTCGCTCCAACAGGCTCCATTATGGACGTGGTAGGGACGTCATGGGATTATCGCCAATTTCGTGCGGTTGCTCGGCAACGCTTTAATCATTGTTATGTGCACCTTGAGCGCGATGCAGAGGGCATGGCTACTGCCTCTCTTCGCCATGCGGCAAGCGGTCGTGCGATCGACATTGTGATGGATTCGGCTTTTTCCGCGGTCGTCGTGTATACCGGCGATGCTATTGCAGACGCACCACGCGCTGCACTTGCCATCGAGCCGATGACCTGCGCAACGGATGCCTTCAACCATCCAGAATGGGGACTGAAGCGGCTTGACCCCGATGAAACCTTCGCAGGGCGTTATCACGTGCGGCATCGGCTGATGAAGTAAAGGCCTTGAGGACGATCTGCAGAGAGAAGAGAAGTCGATCCTCTGGGAGCAGGATCTGATCGTGGAGGACTCTGTACGGGCTCTTGATCAGGCTGCTTTTCGTAGAGGCAGCTGTTTGGTGGCCATCAGGTTGCAGCAGAGTTGGACAAGCTTGAACTGCACCTCATCAAAAGACTCCCCTTTTGCCGAGTGCTCAGGATAGCCCAACAGATACCCATGCCATCTGCCTTGATCCTGTGACAGGACATACTGTGGTGCATCCAATTCAAGAACGATCCGTCTGGGTCGTTCGACGTGGGAAATCTCTCGATGGGTTCTTGTCCCCTCTTGGCTCAGCCGCTGAATCTGGAACTGCAGCTCTTCGAAGGAGGCTGCTTGTATTTCTCGATCGGGAGAGCCCTCCGGATAGGCGCGCCACTTGCACTGATCTGGCCAATACACCCAATTTGGTCGTTCCATTCCGGTGAGTATAGCGAGCCTTTCAAAATCTGACCAGCAATTTCTAATTTTTTTCTACATGAGCGATATGGACCCAGATTACCAAGGCACCGAGGCTTTTTCGTTTGGCCATGTCTCTGCCAATCAATTGTCCTTCCGGGTCGCCACGGCCGGGGCCGGAGATCGACTGGTCCTCTGCCTCCATGGGTTTCCGGAGTCGGCTGTCTCATGGCGGCATCAGATGCGGCCATTGGCGCAGGCTGGGTATCGGGTCTGGGCCCCTGACCTCCGCGGATATGGCGGGACTGCACGTCCGATCGGTATTGAAGCCTACTCCATAGAATCATTGATGGACGATGTTGATGGGATCCTCGATGCCGCGAAGGTACAGCGGGCTATCGTTGTTGGGCACGACTGGGGTGGAATCATCGCCTGGTACTATGCGATGCGGCACCCCAGCCGCGTAGAGGCCCTGGTCATTATGAATGCGCCCCACCCGGCCTGTTTTGAACGAGA
Organism: Nitrospira sp.; assembly: GCA_029881435.1. GTDB lineage: Bacteria > Nitrospirota > Nitrospiria > Nitrospirales > Nitrospiraceae > Nitrospira_D. The sequence continues at coordinate 14,989 of JAOUMR010000058.1, read as the reverse complement.
GGTTCGGCGCTGGCGGCAATTACACCGCTCCTGGTACATGGGCTTCTTCCAGATTCCATGGCTTCCGGAGGCAGCCTTATCGGCCGGTCATGGGTATATCATCCAGCAGATCTTTGAACGCATGGTGCTTGATCGCGAGCAGATACCGAGCGATGTCGTGGAGTTGTACCGGAAGCAGGCCTGCGAGCCTGGCGCACTGACCGCCATGGTGAATTACTATCGAGCCGCGCTCCGAGGTGGAGGTGGCCTTCGTCAGCGCAGACTGAGGTACCCTAAGATCGGTATTCCCTCGCTCGTGATCTGGGGACTTCAAGACCAGGCGCTTGTGGCTCAGAACCTCGATGGGCTGAGTCAGTTTGTGGACGATCTGACGATCGTCACGATGGCGGACGCCGGACATTTCGTCCATGAAGATAAACCAGAACAGGTGACGCAGGAACTACTGGCCTGGTTACACGATAAACTCGGCGACTGATCGATCAATTTGCGGCTTGTGCTGAAGCTGAGAAGCGCTGAAGCCACGTTACTGGAGAGCGAGTGGTGTTACCCGTCAATCTGGCTGCCCAACTCAGCTTGCTTTACTGGGGATCAATCTACTGACGTCGTTCGCCGATGGGGACTGCTTCAGGTTTCGAATGTCCGGTATCCAGCAGGATGGCAACGAGCATGTCGCTCATGACGTTCACACCGGAGCGGGCGCGGGCGATGATCCAGTCCACTGTCATGATCAAGGGAATGGCTGCGAGGATGACCTGGTCCGGAAGACCGGCGGCTGAAAGCACGAGCGGCAGCACGATCATACCGGCTTCGGGGATACCTGCCACGCCAGCGCCGGCAATAATGGAAGCCACGACGATCACGATCTGGCTCGACATCGGCAGGTCGTAACCGAGTGCTTGGGCGAGGAACAGTGCCGCCATCGCTTCGTAGAGCGTGATGCCGTCGTTATTCAGATTCGTCCCAACACAGGCGGCAAGTCGAGCCGATTGTGGCGAGACCCGCATGCGCTCGAGACAACGAAGCGTAATTGGCACGGTAGCCAAACTACTGTTGCAAGACACGGCGGTCATGATGGCATCAGCCCCCTGCCCGATATAGACTGTTGGGGGTTTCTTTCCGACCACCCAGGCGACGAGTGGGTAATAGAGCAATGCATGCACCGCCAGGCCGAGGAGCATGGCCGCAAGAAAGACCCACAGTACGGAGAACACTCCGATCCCTGATCTGCCGACGACACTTGCGACAACGCCGAACACGGCGAGCGGCACGACCAAGATGACCCACCAGAGAATGGTCACCAGCCAACCATAGGCACGCTCAATAGCCCAGGCCACGCGGTCGATGACAGTGTGCGGAGGGCAGCTCCTACCCCGTGTCCATCGCAATACCAATCCGAGTCCGAGCGCGAGGAGGACGACACCGATGATGTTATGGCCGGCAAATGGATCGGCGAGTGTACGGGGAATATAGCCCAGCAAGTCTTGGAGTGGATGGTCCGATGGCGTGAAGGTCGGGGTGAGATTCGTTCCTGGCACCACATGGAGCAGATCCTCCACGTGGCCCTTCCACGCTTTCCCCGGCCGCCAAACATTCATGATGGCGAGGCCAATCAGCATCGCCATGGAGACATTGATCAGACAGATCGCAAGCAGCTTCACTCCCTGATGCAACGGGATAGAGGCCCGGAGCAACGAATCGAGGATCGCCACGAAGATGAGCGGAACGGCGAGCGTCTTGAGCACCCAGACCACCCACTGACCGAGCTGACCGAGCTGCTCGTTACCTAGCCCTACCAGATAGGGCTCTTGGCCAAATACGACGCCGAGCGTCGTACCAAAGAGCACGGCGACAAGAACTTGCGCATACAGTGGGAAGGGAGTCCGGCCTGACGAGTCGTGCATCGTGCTATTAGAGTCTCAGAAGCTTACCCGGTTTCACGCCAAGAAAGCACGCCTCCTTCCTTGGAAAGTACGGCTGATCCGGCATGCAGGGAATGCGACATGCCTCTGCTAGCTGAATAGGAGTCAGGTAGGAATATCTCTGGTCCCGTCGTACGACGTACGGGATTGGAACGAGAACTTCACCATGTCACCGTCTTTGACGAAGGAATCTTCCGAGCCGATCTTCTTGTTGATCGTGATGAGCGCTTCGCGGCTCTTGATGTACTGGAGCAAGCCCCCCAGCTGCACCTGGTTCGCTTCGATCAGTTGCTTCACAGTGGCCTGACCTGTCACGGGGACTTCGAGCTCGCTCTCATCGACGGCTGCGCGTAACATTTGACCGAATATCTGCACCGATACCATCGCATCCTCAACAAGTCATTCACCGACGGCGATTTCTCGGTGAGAGCGGTGTGCACTATACACCATCGGCAAGACAGACTCAGCTTTTCTCGCGTTCAGCTGCTCGATAGGCGTCTTGAAGAAGTTGCGCGACGTGTTTGACTTGGACGGCGTCACGCAACCCATTCTTGAGCTGAATCATACAGACCGGACAACTGGTGGCGACCACATTCGCACCGGTTTGCGTAATGGCGCGGGCTTTTCGATCAAAAATCTTCTGCGATGTGTCGTAGTCTTTGACGACATAGGTGCCTGCGCCTCCGGCGCAGCGGTCGGCATCCTGCATCTCGACAAAATTCACCCCAGGCATCGACGAGAGGACTTGTCGTGGCTCTTTCGTCACGCCTGCTGCCCTGAGATGGCAGGACGAATGGTAGGTGACGCGTTTGGTCGTCCCATCGGTCTTGGCCATAGAGGGACGCTCAGCTGAGCGAGCGACGAATTCCGATATATGGACCACTTTCTTGGCCAATGCTTGAGCTCGCTGTCGTTCCTCTCCATCCTGAAACAGTGTCGGATAGTCTTTCAGCATCAGTGTGCACGAGGCACAGCCGGTGACGATGGTTTCGTAGGGAGCCAACGATCGGAGATTAAACCGCGCTCCCTCACGTGCCAAGTCAACATGGCCATAGGTTTGAATCGGCGTTCCCGAACAGCGTTGAGGAGGTAGGGCCGGCTCCACCCCATGTTTTTTTAACACCTCAATCACGGCGTCCCCTACCCCATCATCAAAATAGTTGGCGGCGCAGCCATGAAAATAGGCCACCGTCCTGGTCGGCGCGGCATCCGCTCCACGAGGAATTAACTGCGAATACCGTTCGCGAAGGTGCCGTTGGGCCAACTTTGGTAGCACGAGATCATGCGGCAGACGCGCCGTTGGAGCCAGCGCCTTCATGAACGGGGCAGTGATTCGATCCAGCAGCATCCGTAACCATGGACGGTCCCAGATGTGTTGTGTGCTCCCGAGGAACCGTAAGAGTGATTCTAAAGCGGCTCCGTGGGCCTGGCGTTTGAAGATCCAGCCCGCCAACCGGTTCGGATGCTCTGCCCGCTTCTGAAGAATCAGGTCGGACACATCTACACCGGCCGGACAGATGGTACGGCACGACTTGCAATTCAGGCAGGACTCAACCACTCGTTTAGAATTGAGATAGCTATAGTCTTTGGCTGTGACAATCTCGAACCAGCCACGCGCGCTCATGTCTTCCGATTGAAAGACGTCGTACACGGGGCACACGGAGTTGCATTTCGCGCAGGTCGCGCAGGATTTGGAGAGTCGCGTGTAGTCGATATGGTCGGTGAAGGGAGCCTCGCTCAATTTGATGCCGGGATTGAGGATATTCCCAGGATCGAACGCCTTCTTGACCTGCACAAAGAGGTCGTACAGCTCCTCTCCGAACATGGTCTTGACGAACCCAGCTCGAACGCGACCATCGCCATGTTCTCCGCAAATCGAGCCGCCGAACCGATTCAGCACAGTCGCATGGATCTCTTGGTAGGCCTGCACCATCTTCCGGAAATCGCCGGCATCGTTGACGTCCAACAGTGGAACGATATGCGCATTCCCATTGCCGATATGGCCGAAGATCGCCACGGGCACCTGCTGCCCCCCAAAAAACTCCTCTAAGTATCGGATCAGTTCGCTGATTCGTTCAGCCGGTACGACGACGTCATCAACGAAGTTGATCGGCTTCTTTTTGGCATCAAATCGATAGAGAGTCGGATAGAGGGCTTTCCGCGCTTTCCAGAGTTGCTCGCGTTGTGACGCATCAAACGCAAGGGTGAGTTCCGACGCCAGTTTATACGGTCGACAGATGGCTGCCATCGCGTCAGCCTTCTCACGAAGGTCGACCTCGATCGAATCGGCATCTAACTCAACCAGCAATGTGGCCACCGCATTATCTGGAATGCTATGATTTCCACGACCGATCAAATTAAGCGTGTTGGCATCCATGACTTCCAAGGCACTTGGCTGGAGAGTCAGGAGCTGAGGGACGGCTTCACCGATCTCTTCGAGACTCTGGAAATGAATCAACGCCGTCAGCGTCGCCGCGGGCTTGTCCGCCAACATGATCTTAGCTTCACTGACGATACCCAGCGTTCCCTCGCTGCCTACAAACAGCTTGGGGAGATCGAAATGGCCTCGGGTCAAACCATCGGCCACCCCAAAGAGATTGTACCCACAGCTATTCTTACTGACGGTTGGTTGTTTGGCGGCAATGAGGTCGGCATGAACCTGAGTTAATACAAGCACGTCGCGCAAGGCGGGCACGGACGTCAATAACCGTTCAAGCGTCGGATCATCCAGAGCATACGATCGAGCCTCGATCCAGGATGATGAGGTCAGGCATGTCCGAAGGCTTTGGATATTGTCCTTCACGGAGCCATAACGCAACGTATGTGGGCCTGAGGAATTATTGGCAATCATGCCACCCAGCTTGCACATGTCCCCACTGGATGGGTCAGGGCCAAACAGGAGCCCTTGCGAGCTGAGCTGCTTGTTCAATTCCGCTAAAACGATACCTGGCTGAACACGGGCCCAGCGCTCTTCCCGGTTCACTTCGAGGATTCGATTCATCCGTGACACATCGAGAATGATGCCGGACCCGATGGCAGAACCAGTCAGATTCGTTCCGGCGGCTCGAGGCGTTAATGGAATGCCGCGTGACACAGCGTAGCTAACCGTCGCAGCAATATCATCTTCCGACTCGACCAGAACAACGGCTTGTGGAGGAATGCGGTAGATGCTGGCGTCCACCGCATAAGCTGTAAGCGCGGGGCCATCGTCCAAGACTTTCTCTGCTCCTAAAAGAGCACGAAGATCCTTCGCCACGACGTGGCTCTTTGTCGGTTGGATCAATGATGGAGAAGAAGGTGTCATAAGCCTTGACTTATTCCTAACCGGGACAGCCTGTGGGGCACCACCGTCGTTGTTCCTGGACTCCGATTTCTTTTACAATGCGCACGACTATGAATCGGCCGATTTTGTTCATCACGCGTCCGCTGCCTCAGCCAGTGATGGACGCTATGCCTGGACACTATCAGATGCTGGCTGAACCAGTCGATCGACCTGCGACCGCCGAGGAGCTACGGTGCGGCTTTTCTCGAGCCGATGCCGTGATCTGTACGCTGGCCGACCGTATCGACGCCTCACTGCTTTCCAACACAACACAACTGAAAATTGTCGCCAACTATGCCGTCGGCTACAACAACATCGACCTGTCTGCCGCGGCTGAGCGTGGCATCATCGTGACCAATACACCAGATGTACTGACCGACGCCACCGCCGATCTGACATGGGCGCTGTTGCTGGCGGTCGCAAGGCGTGTCGGCGAAGGAGATGCCTGGATTCGAACCGGCAATTGGACGGGATGGACTCCGACGCAGATGCTGGGGGCCGACATCACAGGAAAAACCTTGGGCATTATCGGCATGGGACGCATCGGCCAGGCGGTGGCACAACGAGCCGCCGGGTTTCGAATGCGAATACTCTATGCTGGCAGTCATGTTGTTTCAAGTCCTCCGGGTCTTTCCTGGACGTGGCAATCGCTCGATACCGTGCTCACACACTCCGATTTCCTTTCGCTTCATGTTCCGCTCACCGACACCACTCATCACCTGATCGGTCAACGTGAACTCGCTCGAATGAAGCCGACAGCCTTTCTCATCAACACCTCACGAGGGCCGGTCATCGATGAGGCTGCCTTGCTGTCGTCGCTCGAAGCACGAACCATCGCCGGAGCCGGACTGGATGTCTACGAGCATGAACCGACGATCTCCCCTGCTCTATGCTCGCTGTCGAACGTCGTCCTTCTTCCTCACCTCGGATCGGCCACGCTTCACACGCGTGTTCGCATGGGACTGATCTGTCTTGACAATATTGCATCTGCACTGGAAGGCCGATCGGCTACGAATCGGGTGAACTGAGGGATGAGAAAGGAACGGCGCGGCACCCTACGCGGCATACTTGAAACCGGCGTCCCCTCCTCCTTGCTTCCACTTCAAGGCTGCCAGACGCTGGGGAACGTCATGGAACGAAGGAATCGACTGGAAGGCATGTGCGGCCTTCTCCCACTGTTCCTCGGCTTCGTACAGTAAGCCCAGCTCATACCGTATGGCCTGACCCTTCGCACCTTCACATCGTGGATCAGCCAAGACCGTCTCCAGCCCGCGAATGGCGTGAGCGATCTGACGCTCTTCCTTGAGACAGACCGCCATCATCAGCGCCGAATCAAGATAGAATGAGTCGCTGTTCACTGATACCTGGAATTCCTCCTTCGCCTCTTCATAGAGTCCCATGTTCTTGTACGCCACACCTAACGCGTAGTGTGCCTCATGGTCTGGCGGCGACCCAGCGGGTTCTTTTGTCGCCACCGCGGGAGAAACTGATGGCATCCCTGGAGCAGTCAGGTGGCTTGCTAGATCTTCCTCCCTGTCGGTCCCCGCCGATTCACCACTCTGGCCTAAAGAAGGCACATCGATCCGTGCCTCGGGTTCAGAAGCAATCTGTACAGATTCTCTCGGCTCCGCCGAGGTATCTCCCCCTATCCTCGCAGCCAACCGATTCACGAACGCCTCATCAGTGGACAGAGATCTCACTTTTTCAAAGAGTTCTTCGTGGAGGCTTTCCATTCCCGGTTCAGGGTGTTCCAATAATAGTTCGACCGCCTTCGCATATTGAAGCGCTGCGCCAGAATGATCTCCTTTTTCTTCAAAGAGTTCACCGTTCAGTTCTAGCAAGGGAACCGAGTTCGGCTCAGCAGAGAGAAACTCCTGGATCAGTGATTCGGCCAACCCTGGATCATGGGCCCGTAACGCGGCTCCTGCCAAGAAGCGATACTCGCCCAGCGCGACTTGCACATCCCCTCGTTGCAAGTGCAACCGGGCGAGGAGCTGACAGACTTGCGGATTGCCAGGCTCCCGCGTAAGCATCTGGTTCAAGATCGCTTCCGCTCCGGCATATTGCTTCTCGTCAATACGCCGGATCGCTTCGGTCAGGAGATCGAGCGGTTCAGACGGCTTCTGCGTCGGCACAGAAGAACTTGGTTTAACGGCATTGACCGTTCCAGTCCCACCTTTCTTGATGTTTTCAACAAACTGAGCCGCTTCACTATTCGCAGGTTCGATCCTCAGGACGGCAAGATACGCGTCCTTCGCTTCATCGTATCGACCTTGCGCCGATCGTTCGCGGCCCAGCTGTAGATAGACTTTAGTCGCTTCATCCTGCTGGTTTTCCTGGACACAGAGTTCGGCGACGCGCTGTTGTGCATTGAGATTCGAGGGATCCTGAACGACGATCTTCTTGTAGATTTCGAGTGCGTCTTTGCCCCGACGCTCCTTCAAATAGTACTTTCCGAGCGTGAGATAGTCTTGAACCGCGCTACTGATGAGTCCTCGCTCAACGTTGAGGTCGCCGAGGTGGCGATAGACTTCATAGCGCGTGGGATCACACTTAAGGACCTTTTTAAAGGTGGCGATCGCTTTGAGGGTAGCGCCCTCCGCTCGGAATGCCGATGCGGCCTGGAGAAACGCCGTGGCGGCTTCCCCCGGGACGTTCCGCTTTAGGTGCAAATCTCCGATAGAATTGTGAATACTCCCGTCGCCTGGCATTTCCGTGGCGAGCTTCTTCCACTCGGCAATCGCCGCTTCAAACTGTCCACGGGAAGCCAGAAGTTGAGCCTGTTGTAGAACGCGACTTCGATCCGGTGGCACAACCATTCCCTCCACAGACGGAACAGCCAAACGCTAACAGTCTCAATGAGTTTTGTCTAGGAAATGGCAGAATCAGACGGGAGAACAGCCGGACAGAAGAGACCGTTCCTCCCGTTCGGAGGACCGGCTCTCCAGCCGAGCAGAGTGAGACGAGTCTTCTCTAGGATGTGGCGATCGCCGACTTGAGAACGTTGGCTGCTTGAGGTCCCTTCGCTCCTTGCACAATATCAAACTCCACGTTTTCCCCTTCCTTGAGGGTCTTGAAGCCGTCCCCCTGCAACGCCGAGTAATGGACAAAGACGTCTTCTCCGCTATCCAGCCGGATAAAGCCAAACCCTTTTCGATCGTTGAACCACTTGACCGTTCCTTTTGTTTTCACTAAACCCCTCCTTTTGTCAACAACTACAAGCCGTTACGTAGCGCCATCGCCAAAGCTGCATAGCTTCACGAATGTAAAAGATGAAGATAGACCGGACAAGAATTTGGTTGGTCGAATGGACGGGCACCTGAAGGAGTGATGCATCGCTCACGGAACCCATCATTATCAGAGGAAAGCCGCGCAGCATGTAACATAGGACCAATAGTCTGTCAAGCGAATCTTCATCAAACGAGATTTCTCCTGTATTTACAAGGGAGAATGACTGCCCTATAGTGTGTGAAATTTCCCCGTTCCCAGATCCAGAGACTTTGTGATCCTACGAACTCTTCTCGACCGCTACATTTTCACCGAACTTCTTTCTCCATTTGGTCTCAGTCTCGGAGCACTCTGTTTTGTGATGTTGACAAGAGAGCTCCTGCGTCTTGTCGAGTTGCTCGTCTCCAAGGGGGTGGGATTCTTGGCAGTCTTGAAAGTGATTGCTATGCTGCTCCCCTCCGGTCTGGTGCTCACGCTGCCCATCGCGGGCCTGATCGCGTCGATTACGGCATTCGGTCGATTGTCATTCGATAAAGAACTGGTCGCCATGCGTGCGGCCGGACTCAGCTTGCTGCGCCTCTCACAGCCAGTCCTTCTTTTTTCCATCCTCGTCTGTACGCTCACACTGGTGTTATCCCACTGGGGGCAACCATGGAGTTCGCTGAACCTGAAGAAAGTTGCTCTCAATCTGCTCAAAGACCAACTCGTCTTGGCCCTCGAGCAAGGCACCTTCAACGAGCCGATTCCACATATGATGATCTATGTCCCAGAAAGCGAACCAGGTCATCCTCCCGACGGCATCTTCATCTCCGATGAACGCCTACCTAATGAGCCACGAGTTATCGTGGCGCAGCAGTACCATGTATTCATGGATTCTGAGCATGAACACGTTGCCCTACGGTTGATCAACGGAACAATTCATAGCCGGCCTGGTCAAGACGACCAGTACCGACAGATCGCGTTTGCGAGTTACGACATCAAGATCAACCTGAATCTGAGCAGCTATTCGGCCACCGAGGAACGTCCATCCTATGATCAAATCATGGCACGCCTGGCAGAAACCGACGGGAAAGATGCCGGGGCCCTTCGGCGCCTGATGGAATATTACAAAGATCTAGCATTCCCGACCGCATCCCTCGTATTCTGCTTACTCGGAGTGCCGGTCGGCATCGTGTCGAAGCGCTCCGGTCGTGTCGGAGGATTTGCCGTCGGCGTGGGCATCATCATTGCCTTCTATATTCTCAACGTCGGCTGCGATTTCTTGGTGACCGCCTTAATCCTTCATCCGTTCCTCGGTGCCTGGCTGCCCAATATCATTTTCGTGATGATTACTGTAGGGATGTTCGTACGAATGAGCAGGCAATAACGTCATGACAATCCTGTTTCGTTATATCCTTCGCGAATTCTCGAAAATCTTTGGAATGTGTTTTGCCGGGTTGGTGACCATTTACCTGGTGATCGATTTTTTCGAGAAGGTCCGTCGCTTTCTTCGCTACGAATCCGGCCTTCTACCCATCCTGACGTACTTCGCTTTAAAAATTCCCTCCATTTCGTTTCAAGTAGCTCCATTTGCCATACTGGTATCAACTCTTTTGACCATTGGACTCCTTGCCCGCAGCAACGAAATCACGGCGATGCGCAGCTGTGGAATCAGTCTGCTGTGGATGTCATCCCCCTTTCTCCTCTTCGCCAGCGCCGTGTCACTGGTCCTTCTTACCTTCAGTTCGACCATTATTCCGCTTGCTTCTGAGAAAGCCGAAGAAATCCGCGTGATCCAGATCGAACAGAAACCCGCTCCAGTCACTATCCAGGCCACCCAACCCTGGGCTCGTATCAGCGCCAATGCCCTCATGAAGATCAGTGAAATTGACACCACCGGCATGACCGTGCGAGGAGTCCGCATTTTTTATTTCCGCCCTCCTTTTCAACTCGAACGCATCACCGAGGCGGAGGAAGCTCGCTATACTCCGACTGGCTGGATTCTGATGAATGGGCATCATCGTCGATTTCTTGAAGGCGACACAGCCGAGCTTGTCCAGTTCACTGAACAGCTGATCAAGATCCCGCTTATTCCGGACGACTTCTCCAGTTCCCTCATCGGGAACTCAGACACGATGACGTTCCACGAGATACAAAATTATATTGGGCGTTTCCGACACGAAGGTTTTTCCTTTACCCGCTTATTGACAGACTACTATGGTCGGGTGGCCTTTCCGCTGGTCACAGTCGTGATGGTGGTTGTCGGCATCGCCTTGAGTCTTCGGCGGAGCGGCGTGCGCGGAGGCAGCATGGCGATGGGAATTGGACAAGCATTCATCGTAGGGTTTTGCTATTGGACAACCAACGCGGTCGCAATTGCGCTGGGACGAGGGGGCGCCTTGGCACCAATGCTGGCTGGATGGATGGCAAACGCACTCTTCCTGAGCTTCGGACTCTATCTCTTGTTGAAAGTTCGCCATTGAACTACGGTTTCCTAGTTGACTGTATTCTGGTCTTCCGGTAAGAAAGGCGCCGGAGACACCTATATGAAGGAGGAACAAGCATGGCCTCGCGCATAGTGATCACTGGTCTCGGAGTGGTGTCTCCTATTGGGATCGGCGTCAGTGAATTTTGGAAATCGGCTCTTGCGGGTCGGTCTGGGATTACGGCAATCCCATCACTTGGGTGGTTTCCCATGTCCGGGTATCGCTCACAAGTGGCCGGCCAAGTCCATAACTTCGCACCAGAGCAATATCTGTCAGCCCTGCAAGCCAGTCGCGTGGATCGCTATGCGCAGTTTTCCTTGGTCGCTGCCAAGGAGGCGCTGACCGATGCCAACCTGAGCATGGCAAAGGAGGCTCCTCATCGCGTCGGAGTGATCGTCGGAGCAGGCATGGGTGGAATGGTGATGGGAGAGCGAGAAATCACTCAACTCTTTGAGACCCAACGACCACATCGCGTACACCCTAATTTCATTCCTACGATCACACTGAACTCTGCCTCTGGTATTGTCGCCATGGCCCATGGCGCCAAGGGGCCGAATCTCACCATCTCGACGGCATGCTCCTCCAGTGCCCATGCACTCGGCCAGGCCCTGCACTGCATTCGTACTGGTCAGGCCGATGTGGTCATCGCCGTCGGGGCCGATGCCAGCATTACCCCCTTGGTCTTCGCCGGATTCTGCTCCTTACGTGCACTCTCGAGTGAATTTAACAACACTCCGGAGCAAGCGTCACGTCCTTTTGACCGACGCCGCGACGGCTTCGTGATGGGCGAAGGAGCCGCTGCCTTGATCGTAGAATCATGGGCACATGCCAAGAAACGGAAAGCCAGAGTCTATGCCGAGCTCGCCGGATACGCCGCGACCAGCGAAGCCTATCATATGGTCATTCCCCAAGAGGATGGTCAGGAAATCTGCACCACGATGAAAATCGGTCTGAAGTCGGCCGGCATCGGCCCGGACCAAGTAGACTATATTAACGCGCATGCTACCTCCACGACGATCGGTGATGCCGTCGAGACCAAGGCTATCAAGAGGCTCTTTAAGAATCGCGCGGATAAGATCGCCGTCAATGCCACGAAGTCCCTTGTCGGCCACACCTTGGGCGCGGCGGGAGCGATCGGTGCAGTGGCAACGACCCTTGCCATTCATACGGGACAGATCCATCCTACTGCCAACTACGAGGAGCCAGACCCGGACTGCCGATTAGATGGGATCCGTCGAGCAGTTCAAGAGCGAAAGATCCGCTACGCCCTCTTAAATGCATTTGGATTCGGCAGCAACAATGCTACGGTTGTCTTTAAGAAATTTGTCGCCTAGAAAATTGTCGAATGATAATGAGGCCCATTCACCCAGTTCAGCTGCGAAGAGCCTCATGCCACTCAAGGAGTACCCATAATGACTGAACGGATCGACCCCCAGATCACAGAAAAAATCGTCCATGCCCTGGCCAGCTATCTCAAACGAGACCCGGCATCAATTACCGAGGCTCACCATCTCCGAGATGATCTTGGCCTCGATTCGGTGGCCGTCATTGAGCTGCTCTTCGAGATCGAAGAACGATTTAAACTTCAGATTCCGGACCAAGACCTCCCTGGACTGAGCACAGTGGGATCGGTCGCAGCCTACGTGCAGCGACGTCTCGCCGAACTTCAGGGTGACTCGAAGCCCGAATCACCTAAACCCAAGACAGCATCCACCAAGTCGGGATCAAAAAAGTCCGCGTCATCCAGGTCCACATCGGCAAAATCCTCTTCCGTCAAATCGGCCTCAACAAAACTAAAACCCGTCTCCGCCAAGCAACCCAAAACAAGGCCCAAGCCTGCTGCGAAGACAAAGAAAAAGGTCGCAGCCCGATGAGCAACCCTCGGCTCCCTACCCCTATCACGCTGACTCAGATCCATCAGGTTGTCGGCGGTACGATCCATGGCAATGACCAGACACAGATCTTTAGTCTTACGAGCCTCGGTCAGGCTGACCCACAGGCCCTCTCGTTTGTCACAAACGAGAAAATGGCAAAGGCAGCGGCCAATCTCGCAGTCGCGGCGCTGCTGGTGCATCGGCATCAGCCGGATCTTGTGGTCCCGCAGATCGTCGTTGACAATCCAATGTTAGCCTTCGCGCAGGTCGCGCAGAACTTTTTCGTTCGTGTTCCGACTCCCCGCGGCATTGCCGAGCATGTGACACAAGGCTCCGACGTGCAGGTGGGAGCCGATCCATCCATCTGGCCCTTTGTCACTCTGGGCGACCGGGTGAAGATCGGCGATCGGGTTACGCTCTACCCAGGAGTCTTCGTAGGATCCGATGTGACGATCGGAAACGATTGTACGTTATATCCCAATGTCGTGGTACGCGAGGGCTGTTCACTTGGGGCTCGAGTGATCGCCCACAGTGGAACTGTCATCGGAGCAGACGGATTTGGGTATGTCCAGCATCAGGGTCGTCATCACAAAATCCCTCAACTAGGAGGCGTGACCATCGAAGACGACGTGGAGCTGGGAGCCAACGTCACCATCGACCGGGCCACATTTGGGCGAACGCTGGTCAAGCAGGGCACCAAGGTCGACAACCTCGTCCAAATCGCCCATAACGTGACCGTGGGTGAACACTGCATTCTCGTCGCACAAGTAGGTATCGCTGGCAGCACGACGATCGGCCGTCATGTGATGATTGGTGGCCAAGCCGGTCTTTCCGATCATCTGACCATCGGCGATCAAGTGCTGATTGCGGCGAAATCTGGGGTCAATCGGAGTGTTGAATCGAATCAGATCGTCGGAGGCATTCCTGCGATGCCGCGTGAAAAAGCGCTCAGAGTCCAAGGAGCCATTTTCCAGTTGCCTGAGTTGAAACAACTCGTGAGGGAATTGGAAGCGCGCGTGACGACGCTCGAAACAGGTCTAAAAAAATTTCCTGGACGCACTTCTCAAGCGCAGAAGGCTCGTCCAAAAAAGAGATAAGACCTTCAGGCCTTTACTTTTTCTATTGTGATCACCCTCCGCCATAAGAACAGCCTTGCCCAATAATAGCCGGCCCAAGGGAGAAAAAGCGCAGGAACAATGTACACGTGTCCGTAGGCGAACGCCGCAATGGCGCTTCCCACCAGGAGCGTGATGCCTGCGACATACGCGAACGGAACCAACTGCCGCCCGGGATGGTCAAAATCCATGGGTTCCGATCTCTTCTTGAGCTTCCCCTTCTGTCTATCCAAAGCTTGTCTCATCCGCGCCGCCAGCACCTCTGGAAATTCACGCAACAGATATCGCTGGTAGAGGGTATGCCCCGCCCCCAATCCAATACCTGACAGAAACAAACCGGAACTCTGATAAAACGTATCCCACGTATAGGTGTCGGTCGCAAACCACTGATAGCCTAGCCCTCCGACCCCACCGACCAAACAAATGAGACCGAGAAAACCAGAGGGCATGAGTATGTGTATCTTCACATACTCCTGAGCCTGTTGCGTCGTTTGTTGTGAGTGATGAACGTTAATAAGTTTCGGCACGATGCTCCCTTCTTAATATCGCAAAACTGTACCTAGCTTGTAGCGCATTATAGCGACCTCATTCGCTTCAGCAAAGTGGAGAACCATGGGTCCTGAGAATTGGTTCAGGGCTCACAAGTCTACAATAATCGGGGACATAAGCACCATTTAAGGCAAGTCATCGTTGCAAAGAATCTATGCCGGGAGGATTACTCGAGGGCGCGAACACATTCACATCGCACCTGTCTCGCGAGAGATGAGAACAGTGCGTCAATCCGGCTGATGGGACGATGGTTTCGTTGCCGAATGAGGGGGGGTGATGTCTGCTCCAGATTCTTTCAGGCCAGCACAACGATTTGAAACCACGCCTTGCATAGTTGACGCAATCGCATCAAGACTTTCGAGAAGAGCCGTAAAGGAATCGGAAACAACCGCCTTGGAAACCGACCTCTGGACCTGAGGTGAGAGAGTGGTAAATTTTACGCGGCCAACGGCAGGGGGATTTATCGTCTCAACCACCGAGATCAGGGGAGTGACGCTCAGATCAATCTGACGACCCT
>JAOUMR010000150.1 GCA_029881435.1 Nitrospira sp. | reverse complement strand
CAATCCCGCCATGGCGTGCTTTCGTTGCCTCGTGTCTCTTCTCATCGATGGCTCCTTTCGTGTTCGTTCCCGTGGAGTATTCCACGGAGGGAGCCATTCATTCAAAATTCAACGGACTTCAGCATAACCTCTGCGTTTCGGGTGGAGGTGATCACCGAACTCTCCCGCGTGATCCGAACCCACACCGACAGAGTCTCTGATGTCTTGCGCGGGACGGTGGCGCGCTGGTCTCTCCAATGAGTCCTTCAATTAGTCCAATCGACCTGAAGCTGGATGAGTGGGGGAGTCGGCTCTTCAATGTCTCAACGGAGACCCTCCCACGGCCGCGGTCCAACAGGAATGGTCGTCTGAGTTCCGCCAAGTTCGTGGGTACTGGCGGACGGCTCAGCACGTCACAGGCTCGGGCGACCTATGTCCGGCAGAAACTGCAGGCCATGGTCCGGCGTGCGCCGCAAGTCGTGGTGAAACTCGTCAGGGCGCCGAAGGGGATGAAGGGCATCTCGAACAACCTCACCTACATTTCGCGTGATGGCCAACTCGAGATCGAGGATCAGGACGGTCAGGTGATTCTTGGGAAGGATGCCGTGGCTGATCTGAAAGCCGAATGGCGCGATGGCGGGATGCCGATCCTTGCCGACTCGACCATGCGCGATGCCTTTCATCTCGTCCTCTCCATGCCGACCAGCACCGATCCGTTGTCCGTCCAACGCGCAGCGCGTGACTTCGCGACACGCGAGTTCTCCGGGTTTCAGTACGCGATGGTCCTCCACACGTTCGAGACCGATCCAGATCCGCATCCCTCTCAGCACCCGCATGTCCACCTCACGGTGAAGGCCGCAGGTCTCGATGGGATCCGTTTGAACCCCAGAAAGCCGGATCTCCAACGGTGGCGCGAGGGATTTGCGGAGGCGTTACGGGAGCATGGGATTGAGGCCACCACCACGAGCCGGATTCATCGAACCACCCATGAACGGTGGAAGGTCCAACATCTTCGTGATCGCACGATGCAGGCGAGGAGACTCGATCGTCAGAAACGCGTGACGGACACGCCGGGGCAACTGCGTGAGGTGATGCACCATTACGAGCAGGTCATGAGAACGCTGGCACGATCTGATCGAGGCGAGGACCGTCAGCTGGCGACGGAACTGGTGCGCTATCTCGGGGGACGAGGCCAGACTCGGGGGACCGACAGGGATCGAGGGAAGGACCGTGAGCGATGAGAGGGGCTGGCCGTGGCGCTCGACGGCGCGGCACGGGGCCGATCACTCGAAAGCCGCACAACCACGGCTCCGAAGCCGGTTCCGACCGACGGAGCCACGGGCGCTTGCGTTTCCTCCGTGACGGGGCTACACTGAACACTGCCTGACATTCAGACAATCTGATTATCTCACGTAGGGGTGGAGGCGTCATGCCCGCAGAAACGAGCAAGGTCGGCAAACGAGGGGCTGTGGTGATTCCGGCCTCGCTGCGGCGCCGTTTCGGGATCACGGAGGGATCGCTCGTGATCGCTGAGGAACGGGCTGAAGGCGTCCTGATTCGACCGGCTGCGGCCTTTCCCCTTGAGATGTACACCCCGGAACGGCAAGCGGAGTTTCTCCTCTCCAATGCAGTCGGTCCAAAGGACTATGCGCGAGCCAAAGAGGCCGTGCGGAAGATGGGCCTCGACGTCCGAAAGATCCCTCACTACAAGCCGGTCCGTTCCTAATCCGTGGACCGCGTCTTTCTTGATGCCAACGTGCTGTTCTCTGCGGCCTACCGGGTCGAAACTCCTCTTCGCACGTTGTTTACAATACCGCGCACGCAGCTGGTGACCTCTGCCTATGCCCTGGAGGAGGCGAGGCGGAATCTCTCATCAGGGCAGCAACAGGCAGAGTTAGAACGGTTGTGCCGCTCCGTCGAAGTGGTGTCGGTCTTGCCGCCACAGGGAGCGCTGTCGATTTTGACAAAACTCCCAGAGAACGACCGTCCAATCCTGTGGGCGGCAATCAGTGTCCGTGCGACCCATTTGTTGAGCGGAGATTTCAAGGCGTTTAGTCGCCTGTATGGGCAGACCATCAACGGTGTCAGCATTATGCCACCAGCGGTCTATCTCAAAGGGCACCGAGGGTAATGGGATCGGTATAGGGCCCGTGCACCAGTCACCAAAAGCTAAATGATCGTATTTCTGGACTTCGGCTTTTCCCTGGAAGCTCTTCTGGCTTGATCCTGAAGGGTAGTGTGAATAGGTGGCCGATCTGAAAACAGAATGGCACGCCGCCCAACATCGCGGGCCTTGTGCAACCGGTGAAGATGGGATCGCGGAAGCCGTCCATGTTAGTTGATCAACCAGGCCGCGATCCCCGCAGCGCCGCCTACCAAGATGCCGCCGATCACGACGTTGCTCACGTCGGACCATTGCGCATGGCTGAAGGCCATCTTGAACCCCGCCCACATGATGGCGACCGTAAAGAGCGTTACCGCCACACTCGTCAGAACGGTTTGCACGTTCTGCATCACCGTGTTTACCTTGGTGATCTGGGCCCAGGCCGGGTCCGATTCCAAGAGGATGACCACCCCGAGGAGCCAGGAAGCGGCCGCGATCAGACGCCCATTCCCTCGATTGACCCCTGTCACTGACGTACGCTCCTTGGGCACATTCGCTCCCGTCATCACGTCCTCCATCTTCCCTTCCTTTCTGTGAAGTGGCCTCTGTGGCGAGTTTGCAGTGCCTTCTGCTCGCACTCATCGCCAAACGGGGGTGACATGTAGTGAGGTTCAGTTTTTAGTGCAAGCCTGTTGGAAGTACGTAGCTGCGACGATCACGTGATTGAAATGTGTCGAGTACAACTGACGGTTTGCCGGTGCCCTTATGGCAGAGAGCATTCTCTGCCATCGAGCGGTCAGCTCGCACTTCTTTTCTGAGGATGAATGAGGTAGCGGACGTTGCGTATTAGGGTTCAGAAGACCAAAGAATGGTTAACCGCAATGTACGGGGCAGCACCCTTGCTGACTGAAGGAAAGAATGAGATGCGCATGGACTCATTATGGTGCTGTGAGTCGCTAAGCACCTCTCGTGCTCAGGGCGCAATTCCCGGATCAACGTATCTTCTCTTGCTGATCCGCTTTGCTCTGGCGATTGGGGCACTCCATCCATGTTCCATCGTTCTGAAACGGGCGCATTCATCTGTCATCGTCGGTCGGTCTGAATTGTTTGGCATGTCAGGTCGGTGGCCTGCCGCGCACGGATCGTCTGACGCAGCGCCCGCGCCAGCACAGATCTGTCACGGCCGCTGCTGAGTGCTCATCCGCCCGTGCTGCTTCGGCAGTCCTCGTCCTGTCACCTCCGTTGTCCTGCTCTGGCGCTTCGGTTTCTGCGAAAGCGCCAGTTCGTTCAACATGCAGGAGGTGCCACCATGGCCAAACAATCCGCCAACCCACTTTCCGTTCCGCAGTTCATTCCACGCTACCGGATCACGCTCGTACCTGAGGGTGGTCATACCGTTCCCTCCGGTCTTCTTCGCGATTCCGCCGCCGCAGCCGCAGCGCTGCGCCCCTGCTTTGCCGGACTCGATCGTGAACAGTTCCTCGTCTGTTGTCTCGATGCCAAGAACGCCAGCATCGGCGTGAACGTCGTCTCGATCGGGACACTCACGCTCAGCCTTGTCCACCCCCGTGAAGTGTTGTGCGCCGTGTCATACGGCATGGTATCCCCGTTTCAGACGGGTAGAACTTGGAGGAAGGTTTTAGGGTCAACAGCTTACCTAGAGGGGAAACCCAAAGGGGACAAGAGCATGCTCGTAACGCAAGGATTGTCGAGAAGATGCTGAAGGCAATGCCTTGCAAGACCCGCATGGTCTGGTGAAAACTGAATTGTTTGAAGCCCAGTCTCAGAAGGTCATCGCGCGGCCTACCGGCACAGCATCTGAAACCGGTATCAGTTCTATCACGGTATTGAAGGCTTACTTTGATAACCTCCAGAACTGTCAGCGGGGGATAATGAATCCCCTCAAGAGACGAACGGGCCACCTCACCCATGCTCGAACGTACCATGATCGTAGAACACGGGATGGCCTAAGGGATGCGAATCCTATGGTCACGGAGTCCCCGTAGTAGTCGGTGGAGTCACGACCACCTCAGGAGGACGGGAAAACCGTCTACAGGGCCAAGGGGGACAGGTCGTCAAGGCAACAATACAATGAGGTACGCGAGATGCGGAACGCCGAACATGTATTGAACGCCATCCAACGTCGAAGTCGACGTGGAGTTCCTCTGACGGACGTCTATCGACAGCTGTATAACCGCAACCTCTACCTGAAGGCCTATGGAAAGCTGTATGCCAACCAAGGCGGACTCACCAAAGGTAGCAATGAAGACACAGTGGATGGGATGTCCCTGGAGAAAATCGACGCCCTCATCAAGGACCTTCGCAATGAGCGGTACCGATGGACTCCAGTGCGACGAACCTATATTCCCAAACGTCCTGGGAAGGTTCGTCCGCTTGGGATCCCAAGCTGGACCGACAAACTGTTGCAAGAAGTCATGCGCCAGCTGTTAGAGGCCTACTTCGAACCGCAGTTTCGTCACCATTCACACGGTTTTCGCCCCAAGCGTGGATGCCATACGGCACTCCAGACGATTGCCCGTTGGGGTGGAGTGAATTGGTTTATTGAAGGTGATATCAAAGGCTGCTTTGACAATATCGATCATGACATCCTATTGGCAAGGCTCCAAGAGCACATTCACGACAACCGGTTCATTCGGTTGGTCCGTAACCTGTTACAAGCGGGTTACCTGGAAAAATGGGACTATCATCCAACGCTGAGCGGAACACCGCAAGGCGGGATCATCAGCCCCCTCCTTTCCAACATCTACTTAGATCGGTTAGACCAGTTCGTTGAACACGTTCTGATCCCACGGTTCACACGAGGACAACGGAGAGAACGAAGCCGCGAATATGCAGCGGTACAAGCCAGGATGCTCAAGCGGAAGACTAAGGGCGACCGTGATGGATACCGGGAGCTGCGAAAGCAATTGCAACGCATGCCCTCGTACAACGTCACCGACCCCAACTTTCGCCGGCTCCGCTATATCCGCTACGCGGATGATTTTCTTCTTGGATTCACTGGACCCAAAGTGGAAGCCATGGAAATCAAGGAACTCCTCCGGGACTATTTGCAGAATCATCTGCGACTAGACCTCTCAGAAGAGAAAACCCTGATTACCCATGCGACCACAGGAGCGGCCCGATTTCTCGGGTATGAAATCGGACGATTCCACGATGATACGAGACACGATCAACACGGTCGTCGATCGATCAACGAAGGAATCCGGCTCCAGATACCTGAGGATGTCGTACGAGCAAGGTGTCAACGCTATATGAAGCACGGCAAAGCACTACACCGTGCCGAACTGATGAACGATGATGATTATACCATCATCAGTACCTATCAGGGGCACTATAGAGGATACGTGCAATATTACGTACTTGCCCACAATGTCCATCGACTGAATAGACTCCGCTGGATCATGCTCGTGTCGCTATTCAAAACACTCTCGGCGAAACATAAGCTGAGCGTCAATACCATAGCGAAGAAGTATGCGAGCATGGTGAAGACGCCACAGGGCCCACGGCGTTGTTTTGAAGTTCGAGTACAACGTGACGGGAAGAAACCGTTAATTGCACGTTTCGGTGGCATTCCACTCATACGACAATCACGGGCACCCATCGTGGATACTCCGACATCCATTACCAGAGCGCCTGGAAGTGTTGAATTGATCAAACGGCTCCTCGCAGAGACGTGCGAACTGTGCGGATCTTCCGAGAAATGCCAAGTCCATCACATTCGGAAACTTTCGGATGCGAACGGTCATGGAAGGAAGGACAAACCACCGTGGATGAAGAAGATGATGGCGCGACGTCGGAAAACCCTCGTCGTCTGTCATGACTGTCATTGGGACATCCACAGGGGAACACTGAAGACTTCCGTTGGGTAGACGACTGGAGAGCTGTATGACCGGAAACGGTCACGTACAGTTCGGAGGGGGGCTGATGGAAAAGGGGCCTTGTGCAACCTCGCCAGCAGCCCACCCTACTA
>JAOUMR010000149.1 GCA_029881435.1 Nitrospira sp. | reverse complement strand
AGGCTCGCTCCTCGGGTGATAGATAGATGGTTGTTTGGCAACCCCACCGTATCACTGGATTCAGCCTCTTTGTACGTCGCATCCGCCACGTAGCCTTTAAGTAAGTGCCATTCGGGTCGGAGTCTTGTCTCGTCGCAATGGCTGCCGCATTTCTCCCTTGGAAGACACCAGGGGGGCGGGAGCCCCTTCTCTCTGCACAATCCCGACATCATCGCCCAGGAGATTGTGGACGATTTAGAAGCAGCACTTGTGAAAAGGGTATCGGAAGGCGTTGATGGTCGCATCTGTCTGGCGTGCATCACACTGTCGGAGCGCGTTCTGGTCGCCATCGGCGGTGGCCGACCGGCTAGCACCTGCGAGGTGCATCGCTCGGGCCAGTGACCCTGTTACTATCGCTGCGTGATCCTCTCCAGCCCACAGGTTCCGGCCTCTGCCTCCTGTTTCCTCTGTGAACTGTACGGTGGCTCTCCTCCTCCCGTGAGAGAGTCACCTTTTTCTCGAATGGCACAATATGGTAAACAAGCACGAAGAGGAATACATGGCAAATCCAACGGACACGCAGTTCGTTCAACTAAGCGATGAATGGAAACGTCGGCTTAAAAGAGAGGCAGGCCTTTGGCTTACCCGCATATATACTGATCCGTCAGCCGCTTTGGAGCAGTACATAGAAGATTGTGATCACATGTACTTTCGAACTGATTGCGAGGGTAGGTTAATAGGCTTCTTGCTCGTCAAGTGGAATGATCCGCTTGAAATTAACTATCAGGGTACAAATTATATCCTTGTTTATGCGGGTCTCAGCGCTGTGTCCCCAGCAAACGCTCAGAGACACGTGGGAGAATCCCTTTTCAGAACCTTTTCCCATAGCTGCCAGAATCGTCAATTGCATCTAAGTAAATCAGTGCTTATATGGTACACAACTGCTAACCCTATTGTTCTTAAAAAGGCCCTCCGAATCTCTAGCGATCATCAGCCTAATCCGGCCTGTCACGCATACGATTCAATTTCAGAAGGAGCGATCCGGGCCATTTCTCAGAGAATGAACGCCACTCTTGACACAAGTACTTATCCATGGGTGCTACGAGAAGCTAGCAGACTCAGGTATACCGATTCTCAACTAAACGCGATTCTCACAAGCTGCCAAAGCCTTGATCAGGCTCTGGTCAGCATGTTTTGCAAAGTAGACGAGCGTAGGGGTGATCGCCTCATATGCATTTGCCGCCCAGGGAATCTGAGTTAACCTATATTTGACGGACTACTCAGGGAGGCATGGTAAGTTGGTATAATTTCTGGCGAGTAGCCGAAATGGTGGGCGCGACCTATGGGTATCCATCTTGGAACCTTACAAGGTTGCAAATTAAGGTTAATACTTATTGTGTGCATCTTACGAGTGCCTTCATGCTTCCCTGACGCACGGGGAACAATCTGACCACGGTCTTTCGTAAACGTACCCCTATCTTTGTCTGCCTCCGGATGCATCTGGTCACCACCGGCTGTGGCCGGCCGGCTACCACCTGCGAGGCGCATCGCTCACGCCAGTCGCCTGGCATTCTCGCTGCGTGTACCTCTCTGGTCCGCCGGTTCCGGCCTCTGCCTCCCGTTTCCTCTGTGAACTGTACGGTGCCTCTCCTCCTCTCGTGAGAGAGTCATCTTCATTTCACACAAGGAGGAAACACCATGGCGACCAACAACTCATACAAACGACCGGCCACGACGCTGTGATGTGGGAACATCAAAGCGACGATCTGGCAGAGCGTCAGTGAGAAGGGACCATTCTTCGCAACGACCTTTTCTCGCCCATTCAAGGATCAGTCCGGTGCCTGGCACAACGGCACCTCCTTCGGTCTCAACGACCTGGAGGCTCTCATGACTGTCGCCTGTGAGGCGAAGGAGTGGATCACTACTCACGCGCTGAAACGCTGAGTTGCTTCCAAGGGAAGCCTCCGGGGGCTTCCCTTCTCCGACACTCGCTCTTCCGATTTTGGCTGACGGGTGATGTTGTCCGAAAACTGGTTGCGCCGAGGTTGCAGGGTTGCGGAAATCCTGCCTTGAGTTTCACTTGTCTGCCTGTGTAACGTCCCGATTAGTTGGGTTTTCCGGTGGATCTGAATCTGTCGGCTGTGACTTCCGGCCCGTCATCTGCTCCAGTCCCCCACACTCAACACATCCAGTCCCTTGCCTGTTCACCCCTTACCCTTCGGGCGTCTTGCTAGACAGCAGTGTTTGTATTTCCTGCCGCTGCCGCAGGGGCAGGGCGCGTTGCGGCCAATCCCCAGGCGGCGCCCTGGCACCAAGGAGAGCAGGGCTCCCGTGTCCTGGTGAAACAGGTCCCGCAGAAGTGCGTACAAGGCGGGATCGCGGCGCTGCAGCCGCTCGGGCGCTGTGAAGAAATATTCCGCCAGCACCGCGAAGAACTCGTGCTCGTTCGTATAGGCGTAGGCGCTGATGCGGGTGCGACGGGAAGAGGGATGGGTCAGCTCCCGCGCCACGTACCGCACCCACTGGCGGACCGCCATCCAGGGGACTTCGGGAGGGAGTCCGTATTCGCCGGCTTCGTTCTCGACCAGATGGGCAAACTCATGCACCCCCACATTGTGGGTGCCGGGCTGTGGGGCGAACCCCGCGAGGAGGGCCGGCTTCGAGAGAATCATCACCCCGCTCAAATGGTGCAGGCCGACCATCCCCAGGATTTGTTCATCCGACCCGCCGCGGGTCCGGTAGGCGTCGTCGAACGCGTCCGGATAGATCAGCACCTCACGCAGCCGGTGGTATTCCCAGTCGTGAAAGCCGAAGATCGGGATCACCGCGCTCGCCGCCACCAGCATCCGGATCGTGTCGTCCACCTCCGTGCGAATACCCGTGATTCGCACTTCGTCAAGAAACACCTGCACGAGCTGCCGGAAGCGGACTTTCCTCGCATGGTCGAGCGCGGTGAAGAAGGTGACCCGTTCGCGAAGAATCTTCTCCCATTCGTCGGGAAACGGCTGCTGCATCACCGCCATCCGCCGGACACAGCGCCGCCGTACCCACCAGTAGGCAACGGGTGACAGGCCGAGCAGCAGCCACAGAACCGGGGAGAGCCAGCCCAACAAGGCCGCCGCCAAGGCCGTCAAGAGCGACGCCACCAGCGCCTGCCACCGATTCCGACGCTGAGCCTCCTGCGTCACCAGCATTGACCAGACCTCCAGGCGAACCGCACCGCCACCGGCAGGATTCTACTCCGAGCAAACCGCGGATTGTCTTTCCCGTTCAAGAATTCGATGGATGGGATCTTGAACCGTGCACGCGCTTCTCTGATGGCGGGGAAACGGGGATCGGGAGTGTCATTGGACGTAAGCTCCTCGCCCGCGCGGATTTGGGCAACGGAGAGGTAACACAGTGCGTGGCGTACCGTGTTTAGTTCGGGCGGCACCGTCACCTGGCTTGCAGCTAGGCGACCGTGCCCAAAAATCCAAACCCTCACCCTTCGCTCTCAAACATGTTCGGAAGGGGTGCGGGGAGGCAGCGTCACTCCGCTCAGGTGACAGCCTGAAATGGGCAATGGCCTGAGTTTTTATCCTGCGGCAAGGGGACGCGGCACAACAGGAGATGCCAAGCCCCACCCTATCACCCATTCGCATCTTAATTTCAGCGTTACCCGCGTCACCGGAGACGACCACCGGTTCATCTCTTCGTCTTGTCGTCAAGACACTTTCCCGCTCCACTATGCCCGAAGCAGTTATTTAATAAAGAGTTAACACGGGTCTGTGGTAAGAAGTACTGATTGCTAACCATGTCTTTAAGGAGGAAGAACATTATGCCAATCGCTTGTTCTCGAATGTGTCGTGTGGCTGTGGGTACTGTACTGGGACTGTTGGTCGGGTGGGGCGGTCTTAGCGGAGTTGCACACGCCGCACTCATCACCTTTAACTTTGAAGGCAATGTCACCTCGGTCTTAAATGTCAGCCCGTACTTCAACACCGGAGACAAACTGGTCGGCTCCTACTCCTTTAATTCCGATGCCCCTGACCTAAGCCCCGGCGCACAGTTTGGTACGTATCAAATCAACCAACTATCGTTTACCATCGGACAAAATGCATATAGTACAATCATCGGATCCGGGACACCTCAGCAAATACGCATCACCAGCAATTCGAGTGTAGCCCCCAGCTTTCCTACGGACAATTATCGAGTGATGTCTGTCGGGAACAGTGGTCCCTCAGCTGGGCTTCTGTTGCCTAGGGAATTCTGGTTTGATATTAGCGGTGATAATAAATTCCCGAATGATTCGCTGCCGCTGACCCCACCAAGTCTTGGGAACCTTTTAAGCCGCGATAGAGCGTTCCATATGAACTTTGTTCAGCCGGTTGGGGTGGTCGGGAACGTGAATGGCGAACTCACGTCCCTAACCATTGCTCCAGTGCCAGTGCCTGGCGCAGTGCTCCTGTTCGGCTCCGGTCTTATCGGGCTTGCCGCATTCGGGCGTCGCCACCTCACGCGATCATCTTAACCACCAGCCTTTCTTCTTTCCGCAGGGAGTAAGTCGTCTGACTTACTCCCTATTCTTCTGCATCCATTTCCTTATCCGTTAGTATCCATCGGATCAATTGCTACTTACTTTCTATGGTCAATGGCTGAGCCGACCGGCTAACACCTGCGAGGCGCACCGCTCGCGCCCGTAACCTGTCACTCTCGCTGCTATACCTCTCCGGCCCGCCGATTTCGGCCTCTGCCTCCCGTTTCCTCTGTGAACTGTACGGTGCCTCTCCTCCTTGCGTGAGAGCCTTATTGTGGGTCACGCAAGGAGGAAACACCATGGCAACCAACCAACAATCTAAACGACCAGCAACGACGCTGCG
Organism: Nitrospira sp.; assembly: GCA_029881435.1. Lineage (GTDB taxonomy): Bacteria > Nitrospirota > Nitrospiria > Nitrospirales > Nitrospiraceae > Nitrospira_D. The sequence continues at coordinate 1,266 of JAOUMR010000149.1, read as the reverse complement.
ATGCGGCAACATCAAGGCCACGATCTGGAAGAATGTCAGCGAGAAGGGCCCGTTCTTCGCAACGACCTTCTCTCGGCCGTTCAAAGATCAACCTGGTGCTTGGCACAACGGCACCTCATTCGGCCTCAATGACGGCGATCGTCGTTCCTCGGCCAATTATGTGCGAAGATTGTTTTACGGGTGAATTGAAAAATACCCACCTCGGCTTTTGATAGACAAGACCGTTGTTTTTCGGTCCGCTGCATTCACAGAGTATGGGGTCCATACACGGTTGATTTTCACACGATAGTTTGACAGTCGAAGGAGGGCGTGAGAGTTACAAGAGTCTATGAGGACCATGAAACTGCCAGCGGACAGACAGCTGCTGCGTATCTGTCGGCGGATTGCCTCAGTCGGAATTGTCCTGTTGTTTGTGGTGCTCCTCAATGTGATCACGCTCGGTTGGCGTGGGTACATGCTCAATTATCCTGATTCGATTACTGACACAGTTCCTTCGCGCTTTCCGGTGATTGTCGGGGGACTTACGAGTAGCGAAAGCGGGATGGGCACCCATGAGTTGGTCACCTGGGAGGAGTGGGAGCGACGGCAGACACAGGGGACGGCGTATGTGTGGGTTCAGAATGGGACAGGCGAAGGGCAGCAGGATAGAGGGCAGAGCATACCACTCTTCTATACGTATCGTCTGACCGAATTGGCACCGCAACGCTACACGGTTCACGTCACCGTCACGAATCGAGATGACTTGGAGATGCGAGCGGAGTACCGAGTTGAAGGCAACCACGTCATACCACTGACCTTTGGAAAGGTGACTGGAGCAATGATGGCAACGGGGGTCATGCCTCTGGCATTGGTGGGCACCGTGTTAGTCTTCTGGTCTCTTCGCACGTTCTTGCGGTGGTACATGAGATATACAGGAGGGGAGCAAGAAATACGGGAATTGCTGAGCCAGGCACGGCTCACGCTCTCCCTGCTCATAGGCTACTATTTGTATCTTGCGAGCCGACGCGCCTCACGTCTCGTGTGGCGACACGGCTAGCCTTGCGGGAACGGGGCGGCGTGGCGTGGGTAGTAAGAAGCTCCTGGTCAGGACTGCGGTGAGCAAAGAAAATGAGGGTCAGATCTTGTTGCGTGTATCGTTCACACAGCCTAATACGTTCATGACACATCAGAGATGATATGAGCACAATCTTTCTTGACCTGACTCCTTCTCTTTCGGTCTTCGGTCGTGTTTGGTCACCAAGGCAATGACCAACCGGCTAGCACCTG
>JAOUMR010000057.1 GCA_029881435.1 Nitrospira sp. | reverse complement strand
CATTCTCACCCTTCAGCGCACTCCAGTCGGACACCGGCCAGCACGGGCGGGGGCTCACGTGCTCGGTCCAATCGCATGAAACTGATTATTGACCACCATCATGAATAATCCCGGCTAATGGCTTCAGGCGTATAGCCTGAGATGACTTTGTGTGAGGCGGCGGCCGCACGCTTGAGGAACGCCATGGCCATCAACAACGTGTCCTCGCCTCGCTCTCTGAGCGGCGGCAGGTGGAGATGCAATACGCCCAGCCGATAATAGAGGTCTTCTCGAAATCTGTTCTGGTCGATTGCAGCCTTCAGATCGACGTTGGTGGCCGCGACGAGTCGCGCATCAACGTGAAGAGTTTCCCGACCTCCAACACGTTCAAACGTCCCCTCCTGTAAAAACCTGAGGAGTTTTACCTGTAATGCGGGCAACAGATCACCGACTTCATCAAGAAACAATGTGCCTCCAGCAGCCGCTTCGAGCTTGCCCTTCTTTTGGTTTACGGCGCCGGTAAAGGCCCCCCGTTAATGACCGAAGAGCTCGGATTCCAGCAAATGTTCCGGAATAGCTCCACAAATGATAGGGATGAAGGGCCCGTCCTTTCGAAGGCCGCGTGTATGAATAGACTGGGCTGTGACTTCTTTGCCCGTGCCAGTTTCTCCAGTCAGCAGCACCGGCATTTCGGTTGTCGCAACTTTACGAATGAGGTCAAACACCGCACAAGTGGCTGGGCTAGCTCCTACCATCTCATCCAAGACTTGCACAAACCCCTCCTCAAGTAGAACTAAAACTGATAGACTTTCATGCCGTGACTGCAGGGCGATGCGGGTGTCGGTCTTTCTGTATGACGCATTGACTGCCGATCCCCGAACCGCATGCATTGCCAGACACTCTCCGCATATGGCCCTAGGATATAGCACAATCTAGCCCTACGGCTCTAGCCTGAATACCTGAAGCATTCTACATATTACGTAAAATCTCAGAGATCGTTGCGGATGATATGATGAGGATGTTGTCATTTCCGTGGAGTGCATTTTCTTCCATTCATTCGAATAGATGGTGCTGAATGGCCCTGTTCTACGATCATTCAGAATATTGTGAGGCCATGTACCCACGCCTGCCACTCCGATGCAAGTAGTAGGTTCTTTGCCCATGGGTTAAGGCTTGCATGAGTGGCTCAGATCGAATAGGTATTGCTTCAGGAGTGACCGCTGGTTGATCATGAAACTGCGTCGTATTCCAGTATCCCAGCACCACTCATGGAGGATTGTCCTAAAAAACTGACTCATGGGCAGAGAGACAGAGCACTTGCAATGTAAATGGTTCTATATCGCGATCGGCCGTGCACATGTTGGAGAATTACATGTTCGATTGGATGACGAATTCAGAAATGTGGATGGCACTGGCCACACTCACTGCCCTGGAAATCGTGCTGGGGATTGATAATATTATTTTCATTTCGGTTCTCGTAGGCCGTCTACCTCAACATCAACGGAATCTGGCGCGCCGGATGGGATTGGGTCTTGCGATGGTCGCACGGCTGGGGCTGCTCTTTTCCATCTCACTCATGATGGGCCTGACGACTCCCCTCTTCACCGTGCTGAATCACGCTCTTTCGGGACGGGATCTGATACTCATCGGTGGGGGTCTATTCCTCCTTGCCAAAGCGACTCACGAGATCCATGAGAGCTTGGAAGGAGTAGACGAGCAAAAGGCTTCCGTAGCCCCGATCAGTTTCGGCATGATGATGGTTCAGATCGCGCTGCTGGACATCGTATTTTCCTTAGATTCCGTCATCACAGCTGTCGGACTGGTGGATGATATTTCCGTTATGGCCACCGCGATTATCGCGGCGGTACTCGTCATGCTCTTCGCAGCCCGTTCCATCGGAGAATTTGTTGACACTCATCCGACAATCAAGATTCTTGCACTCTCATTTTTGATTCTCGTTGGGGTCACTCTCATGGTCGAGGGCTTCGATGTGCATGTGCCGAAAGGGTACATCTATTTCGCCATGGCATTTTCGGTCGTCGTGGAGATGATCAACCTCAGAATTCGTCCACGCGCCGCATCCCCTCTAAAGCTTCACAATCGCTACTCAGGTGGGAAAATGGTGTCTCCTAACCAGGAACATTAACAACGACGATTCCCGAGCCACCGGAGATTCCAAGATTGCTTTTCAACTGGGTAGACGGACGGTGACGGTGAACCCTTACCAACCGAGTTGCCAACTCTGACCATCCTGCTCTACAAGGGCATCCGCTTCCTTCGGACCCCATGATCCGGCTGTGTACAGATGCACCTCTCGAGGGACGACGAAGAGAGGGTCATAGAGTCGCCAGGCCGTTTCCGTAAAGTCCGCGGTGACGAACAGTGTTTGGTCGCCGATCATCACGTCACGCAACAACGTTTCATAGGCTTCCGGCAGCTCGCCGCCAAACGCCTGACCATAATCAAACCTGAGCGCCCGATCGGTGAACTTGAACGAGCGCCCGGGAGTTTTCACGGAGAAGCAGAGAGAGAATCCTTCACTTGGCTGCAGCATGATCAACAACCTATTGGAAGTGAGACTGCCCGGTTCCAAGGATCGAAACACCTGGATGGGTGCGGGCCGGAAAGTGACCGCGACCTGGGTGATCTTGCGGGGAAGCCGTTTTCCCGTTCTGAGATAAAACGGCACCCCTCTCCAGCGCCAGTTGTGAATCTCCAATTTCAACGCAACATACGTCTCCGTTCTCGAATCAGGAGGGACACCTCGTTCTTCCAGATAGCCGAGAATCCGCTGACCAGGCACAGCCCACGCCGTATATTGACCGAAGACCACGTCTTGCGTGCGGATTGGTGAAATAGAGCGAAGCACTTTCAGCTTTTCGGCTTGGATCTCGGCCGCTTCGAACGAAGTCGGCACCTCCATGCCGACCACAGTCAGAAGTTGGGTCAAATGGTTCTGCACCATGTCGCGCAACGCGCCGGCTTCGTGATAGTAAGCCCCACGGTGTTCAACACCCAGGTCCTCGGCGACGGTGATTTCCACACTCTCCACGGTATCGCGATTCCACAGGGACTCAAAAATGGGGTTCGCAAAGCGAAAGGCCAGCAAGTTTTGCACGGTCTCTTTGCCGAGATAGTGATCGATGCGATAGATCTGCGATTCCTCCAGGTACCGGTGAAGCCGCATATTGAGCGCACGCGCCGAATGAAAATCATGGCCGAATGGTTTTTCAAAGACCACCCGCACCCACCCGTGGCTCTTGAGCAATCCGGTCTGATCGAGTAGCTCCAATGTGGTAGGCACAATCGTCGGTGGAAGCGCCAAGTAAAAGATTCGATTTTGAGGGAGATTCCTCGTCATTTCAAGACGAGCGATAAACTTGGCGAGCGCTTCGTAGTCTGCCAGCCTGCCTTCACGGAGGGTGTGATAGTACACATGGTCTTGACACCATTGGCGCAAGTCCGTGGTAGCTCGTGTTCCGGAACCGCTCAGCCCCTCATAGGACCACAAGCGGAAGGCTTCCTCACTCAACTCCGGCAACGCAGCGCCGACAATGAGAGTATTCTGCTTTTCCAATTCGCCGTAGGTGCGTAAATGAAAAAGCGCAGGCAGGAGTTTCCGACGAGTCAAATCACCCGTTGCTCCTAGGATAATAAAGAGGTGTGGCTCGACGACTCGTTCCTTCATCTCCACATCAATCTCAAAATTTTCCGTGAAAAACTGTTCTTCATGATCGGACGCAGAGCATCTATTGCTCCTCTCGGCGTCCTCAACCTAGGGTTGAAGACCAATTTGTAAAGATACGCACTGCTGAGCATGCAGAAGCGCTATTCTTCCGGCTCTTCGATCGGACCGGCCCATTCACCATGAGCCAGCGTGACTTCTTGAAATCCCCCATCCGGCCATTGGAACTGTCCCGCTTCATCGACCAGCACGATAAAAGGTTCCGTTTCGCGCGTTTCTCCACGGAACCAATACCACCCCGACCGAGTCGGTGTCTCACCACTCCAACGATAGATCGCCATCGTCTCTCCCTCAGCACTGCAGAGCCTCGGCATTCCTTCTCCTCTTTACTTTTTGGTACAGTCTGCTCAACTTGATTTGTTACCCTATCACGTCATGCTGCCACTTCCAATAGAAGAGGTCCTGCCCTCGATCCGCCGAGCCTTGGAAACTTGTCCAAACGCCCTCCTCACTGCGCCACCCGGCGCCGGAAAGACCACTCGTGTTCCCCTCGCACTCCTCGCAACGTCCTGGTTATCGGGAAAAACAGTCTTGTTGCTTGAGCCGCGGCGACTCGCTGCGCGAGCTGCCGCAGCTCGCATGGCGGAGGAGATCCATGAGCACGTTGGTGAAACCGTCGGCTATCGAATGCGGCTCGACACAAAGGTTGGGCCAAAGACCAGAATCGAGGTTGTCACGGAGGGGATTCTCACAAGGATGCTCCACCAAGACCCATCACTCGAGGCCTATGGCATTGTGCTGTTCGACGAATTTCACGAACGAAGTCTGCAAGCCGACATCGGGCTCACCCTCTGTCTCGAAGCGCAACGACTGTTTCGTCCGGATCTTCGCCTGCTCGTGATGTCTGCGACCTTAGATTGTGCTTCGGTCAGCAATCTCTTGGGCCACGCCCCGATCATCACCTGTGAAGGCCGGATGTTTCCGATTGAAACCCGATATCTTGATCAGCCATCCACTGGACCGCTCGACCGCGCCGTCACTCAGACGATCAAACGCTCCCTCGCGCAGAACCATGGGAGTCTGTTGGTGTTTCTTCCGGGCATGGCCACGATCCGTCGTGTCGAACGGATGCTGCTGGATGCGGAACTCGGATCATCGATACACATCACGCCGCTTCATGGTGAACTCCCTCAATCGATGCAAGATGCAGCCATTCGACCGGCGGCTCACGGATCGAGGAAGATCGTACTCGCCACATCTATCGCCGAAACCAGTTTGACGATCGACGGAATACGCGTGGTGATCGATTCAGGGTGGCTACGCCTTCCTCGTTTCGATCCCCGCTCCGGTCTCACTCGCTTGGAGACGATCCGAATCACCAAAGATTCTGCTGATCAACGTCGTGGCCGAGCAGGACGACTCGAACCAGGGATCTGCTACCGGTTGTGGACCGAAAAGGAACAAGCCGCGCTGGCTGCCCATCGTCCACCGGAGATTTTGGAAGCGGACTTGGCACCGCTGACGCTTGATCTCGCCCAGTGGGGCACACTGGATCCGGAGGAATTATCCTGGCTCACGCCACCACCTCGGGGAGGAATCAGCCGATCCAAAGAGTTGCTCGTGCGGCTCGGAGCGTTTTCCACTGACGGACGCCTGACTCAACATGGTCGGCACATGGCTGCGCTTCCGCTTCATCCTCGTCTGTCTCACATGATGATCCAATCTAGGCCACTGGGGTTGACTGGTCTCGCGTGCGAGGTGGCAGCGCTGTTGAGCGAGCGCGATATCTTGCTGGGGGTGCGTCACGATCAGAACCCCGATCTCCGTATTAGGCTGGATCTTCTCCATGGACAACACGATTCCGTCGGACTGCCAGTGAACCGAGCCACAGTTGAACGGGTGAAGCGGACAGTGCAGCTATGGCGCCGACAACTCAACGCACCATCCGTTAAGGGGGACGACTATGGACACGACCGTTCACAGGCAGTCGGGGTGTTGCTAGCGCTGGCCTATCCAGATCGGATTGCGCAACGACAGCCTGGTGAGGACGCACGCTATCGGCTGGTCAATGGTCGCGGCGCGCAATTCACTGGCCCGAATCCTTTGGCTGCAGAGCCCTTCTTGGTTGTCGCTGATCTGGATGGCGGTACGCCGTGGGCTCGGATTAATCTTGCGGCTCCGATTACGAGAGAGGAAATTGACTCGCTCTATCGCGACCAACTCGTTGTGGAGGAATCAGTGACCTGGGATAAGGCGAGCGGTGCCGTTCGAGCGTCTCGCCGACAGAAACTCGGCGCGGTAGTGACTATGGATGAGGCCATCTCCGAGCCTGACCAAGGCCATATACTTAAAGCCATCTTACACGGAATTTATCAAGCAGGACTTGAATCTCTATCGTTCACCAATGAGCTTCAGAAGTGGCGGGCTCGGGTGATGTGGGTCCGGCACATAGAGGGATCTCACTCAGACTGGCCCGATCTTTCGAACGAGGCACTGCTGATGACATTGGGCACGTGGCTCAGTCCATACCTGGCTGGAATCACCACGCTCGATCGGGTCAAGCGACTAGACCTTACCCCGCCGCTGCATGGCCTTCTCACGTATGAACAACAGCGGCGCCTTGACCAGCTCGCTCCAACCCATCTCGTAGTGCCGAGTGGATCCCGCCTCCGAATCGACTATGAACAGCCAGAATTGCCTGTCTTGGCGGTACGCCTCCAAGAAATGTTCGGATGCAAGGAGACTCCGCGAGTCGCGAATGGGAAAATCCCCGTCATGCTGCATTTGCTCTCTCCTGCCGGACGGCCCGTGCAAGTCACGCAGGATTTAGCCGGATTCTGGAAGCGGGCCTACCATGAGGTCCGGAAAGAGCTACGGGGTCGCTATCCGAAACACCATTGGCCGGAAGATCCACTCAATTCGATTCCGACCGCGAAGTCGAAACGTCGAAGCTAGCCTGACTATACCCCACCGCGGTTCTGTTCCCACACTCGAAATGCCGCCAAGTCTTGCGCGATGCTATGGAGCACCAATGCCAATACTGCTGCATCATCGATCAGTCCGATTCCTGGAATAAAATCCGGCATGAGGTCAATTGGACTCATGATATAGAGCAGGGCCGCGGCAAGAGACACGATTGTGCGCATCGAGAGCCCTCTGTAGCTGCCACGCTTCCAAGCTTTGAGCAATCGAGCCAACAGAGGAAGGTCGGACCAGAGACGACTGATCATTCGCAGGATCTCAAGGAATCTCGTGGATACTCTCATCTTCGCCTCCTTCATGACGTGGCGCTTCTTGACAAGACTAACTTCCAGAAAGACGGCACACAGAATACCAAACACCTCGTGGTTTAGGAAGTGGGCGTTCACTGAACAATGTCGCCAACACGCGATGAAATGCGTTCGGCCGTGGAACACGCTCTGGATTCGGTTCCATCGACCTCATAGATTGCTGTAAGAAATTCTGACGAACCCGTAGCATTATCCTCCATCGCAACTTCTCATTCTTCGGGCAACTCTCACGATCCTGAGTCAGTAATGCGGGTGCGCCCATTCTCTCGGGAGTCAACCGCAATCCGATACAGAAACCATGCGACCAGCATCACCACGACCAGGCCAGGCCAACCACCTAGTGGGGGCGAGGCAAACAGAATAAACGGATCAGAGGCCAAACCGGGCCAGAATCCTGAGAGCGCAATCGGCATCGCGAGCATTATGCCCATCAAGGCTTCACCGGTAATCAGTCCGGCGGAAAAGAGCAACCCTGACTGGGACGACGTCTCAAGCCTGCCATCCAGTTTTCTGCTCGCCAACGCTGCAATCACTCCACCAAGAAAAATAGCCGCAGAGAGTTTCAGCGGCAGATAGATCCCAAGCGCGACCGCCAGGACCGGAAACCGAAACGCGCTGCCGCGACGTTCTTGCACACGATCTACCATAATAACCAGCGCACCGATCGTCGCCCCCAGGCCCACGAGCGGCCATGGTAGACCGGCGCCAAACACACTCCGTGATAGGTTGGCCATGAGGGTCGCTTGCGGCGCTGTGAGCGGATGAGGATGGCTGCTTGTTGGTTCGCCTATCCCGTACTTAGCCTGGAGCAGGGAGAGAACCGGGGCCAACACCAGGGCCCCGGTCACCACTCCAAGAACTTGCATGACTTGTTGTTTCCACGGCGTCGCCCCAACCAGATGACCCGTCTTGAGATCCTGCAGATTGTCTCCACCCATGGCGGCAGCGCAGCAGACGACGGCCCCGATCACTAATGCAGCGGCCGGTCCAGCCGGATGTCCAGCTCCCAAGAACAGGAGCAGCAATAGTGCGGCCATCATGATCGTGGCAATCGTCACCCCGGACACGGGATTGCTGGAACTTCCCACCAAGCCGGCCATATAGGCCGCGACTGACGAGAAGAGAAACGCGGCGATTGCCATCACGAGTGTCATGACCATACCAATCAACCAACTGTCCACAACTCGCGAATAGATCCACGCCATCGGGATAAGTGAGAGCACCAATGGCACGACAATCCACACGATCGATGCATCCTGTTCCGTCCGGGCTAATCCCCGGCTTGCTTCCATCGATCCAGAGGCGCGGTAGTTTGCTCGGAGTGTCTGAAGACTGTTCCAGACCGGCTCACGCAGTCTCGTCAGGGTCCATAAGCCTCCGGCTAACATAGCTCCGATTCCGACATAACGAATCTGCTCGCTCCAGATCGACATGGCGGCCGCCATTCCTGTCCGTTCGGGCGGCAATCCATAGATGAGCCCATAGGTTGGCATCAAGAGCATCCAACCGATGACGCCACCCAGAAACACCACCATGGCAGTTCGCAGCCCTAAGATAAAACCCACGGCGAGCAACGCTGGTGAAAGATTCAGACCACCATAAAACACTGTCTTTCCGACTTGTGCTGCAATTTCCAAGGAATCCGCCCACAATCGTAGACCGCTCTCTCCGAATTTCACCAGTGCACCCAGCACGGCCGAAAATAACAATGATCGAGACGCCGCCGTCGAATCCCGAATGCGAGAAGCATTTCTATCGGACGAAGCCGCCTTCAATACTTCTGCCGTCGCTACCCCTTCGGGAAAACGCAAATGAGCCGTAACAATAAGCGCGCGCCGCAACGGAATGGTAAAGACCACACCGAGTACCCCTCCGACGGTCGCAATGAGAACCGTCTCCCAATAGTCAAAGTCAGACCAATAGCCCACTAGGAGGAGCGCAGGAATCGTAAAAATGACGCCTGCAGCCAGAGCCTCGCCGGATGATGCGGCGGTTTGCACGATGTTATTCTCGAGAATATTGGAGTTGCGGAACAGGCGCAAAATCGCCCTGGACGCAACGGCTGCCGGAATGGAGGCAGACACCGTCATCCCTGCAAACAATCCCAGGTAGGCATTAGCCGCAGCCAAGACGGCGGCAAGAATCACCGACAGCATAACCGCTTTGACGGTAATCTCAGGAAGCTTGACTGTGGCAGGGACGACAGGTTGGTCGTCTTTCATGAGTAGGATCGAGAGGACGCAGCGAAGTGAGTGGGTGTCCCGATGTGCTCACGCCCTTTGGCGCGGAGATCCATACAGCAGACGTTCCTATCGCGCAACAGTCAACCGGTTGAACTATGGTGCTCCACTGCGTCGGAGGCTATTGCCGAAATAATCGGACCGGTACCTTGCGGCCTTTAATGCGAACACGACTCAGGATTTCAATGATGCCCGCGGCCATGGATTCCGGAACATCGACAATGGAAAACCGATCTTCAATTTCAATGGCGCCGATGATATTGGAGCGGACCTTTGCCTCGTTGGCGATGGCACCCACAAGATCGCCCGGCCTGATCCCCACCTCGCGTCCAGCCCCAATATACACCCGTGCCATGCCGGTCTCTCGCTGCCCATGATCTGGTGGTCCTGTCGGTCGACGATCCGGTCGGGAGGGTAGAGTGCGGGACCGGTCGTCGTAGCGACCAGCATGACGGACCGGCCTTCCGAATTCCGGCTGCCGAGCAGGCATTCCTGGAATCTCTTGTTCCGGACGCTCCCCACCCTGAGCCCGAACAAGCAGCTTGATCGCAGCTGCGGCCACATCGGCCGATGAATAGGAGGTGGCCAGTCGATCGACGAGTGGTGCAAACCCATCGAGCTTGCCATCTTGCAAGACCTCGGCCATGGCCGCCTGTATGCGCTCCAACTGTTTGGCGCGAAGATCAGCCACGCTGGGCACCGGCACGACTATGACCTGAGCCTTTGTGTGTTGCTCGATACTCCGTAAGAGACGTTGTTCACGGGGATCAAGGATTGTGATCGCTGCCCCCTCACGACCAGCTCGCCCGGTGCGGCCGATCCGATGGACATAGACCTCAGCCGAAGAGGGCAGATCGTAGTTGATCACATGGGACACCTGTGGAATATCCAACCCGCGCGCGGCCACATCGGTCGCAATCAATAACTCCGTTTGCCCGGCCTTGAACGACTGCATCACACGGTCACGCTGCCCTTGGCTCATGCCACCGTGGATGGCTTCGGCCCGACATCCACGGCCAATGAGCATTGCCGTGACCTCATCAACCTCCAGCCTCGTGCGACAAAACACCAGTGCTGACTTCGCGCCGGCCACGTCGATCACACGGGCTAGCGTGGCCGCTCGATGGGGTCTGGTCACGACATAGGCTGTCTGCTTGACACGCGGGGCAGTGCCGGCCTTGACCGGTTCCTTGGCGATCGTAATCTCGACTGGATTGTGGAGATGCCGGTGGGCGATTGAACGAATTCTTGGCGGCATCGTGGCAGAGAACAAGGCGGTCTGTTTCGTCTTGGGTGTTTGTTGCAAAATGGCATCGAGATCATCAGCGAATCCCATATCGAGCATTTCATCCGCTTCGTCCAGGACGACGATCTGTACATGCTCGAGTTTGAGTACCCCTCGACGAATGTGATCAAGGGCCCTGCCGGGGGTTGCCACGACGATATCCACACCGCGCTTGAGTGCGTGGAGTTGCGGACCGATGGCCTGTCCTCCATAGACCGCCAGCACGCTGACTCGTAACTCTTTGCCATAGCGCTGCACGGCCTCTCCAACTTGGATCGCCAATTCGCGCGTGGGTACGAGTACCAGTGCCGACGGACGTGTTTTGGAGCGATGATCAATGCGCTGGAGCATCGGCAAGGCAAAGGCTGCCGTCTTCCCCGTTCCAGTGGCGGCTTGCCCGAGAAGATCTCGTCCGGCTAACAGCGGCGGAACAGCCTCGCGCTGGATTGGAGTTGGTTCCTCGTAGCCGAGGGCTTCCAAGGTCGTGAGGAGTGACGCCTCCAGACCTAATGAAGCGAACCCCGGCGAAAACCCTGTAGCAGTTGGTGTCGTGGACTCAGATCGCTGGCTAGGTTTCATGGGTGATAGTACTGCCTTTCCGTCGTGGATGAACACACAGGCATCATGAGAGCGATATGCCAATTCATAGGGAGCTGATGTTACGTTGAATGGTGCGACAGCGCAAGGGAGTGTTGTGGCCAATCCAGCCATGCCGCCGCTGTAGAGATGGCGAAGATCGGCTGAGAACGAGTGTGATGAAGAAAAAGATGCCTCGCCCCACCGGATGGGAATTGGCGGCGTGAGACGACATTGCTCCAGAATCATGGGCGGACGGAGATTCTACCCCGCTCCGCCCAACGTCGACGAGAAACTGATCTTGCTCAGAACCTATGTGACCGGGGCATCAGACCGCAGCACCTGCGCTCACATTCTTCTCGAAGCCAGCGCACGGACCGATACGAGCTGGTCTTGTGTCGGCAGAAGGAACATCATTTGTGCGAGCCCACGATACGCAGCTTCCAGCTCACGGCATCGATCCACAAATCGACTGGACGACAAGCGAGGGAAGTAGTCCCGATGCCGTTCATAGAACAGCGCGCGTCTTTTCCAGCGGTCGGCTTTGAAGATGAACAATCTGGTGACCAACTCCAACAGATGCTCCCGAGATAACCGCGTTGGTCCTCCTCTCGCTGGAGCAGGGATGACGGATGTGGATATGGCCAGTCCTTTCGTGACTTCCTTCATAGCGAATTCCTCCTTGTGCTATGTGCTGAACCAGCGTCCTGAGCATCATGCCCACGGGGCCACAGGCGCCACGGGTCTGAACTCATCCTGACTTCACTATATAATCCAGCAACATGAAGGGATGATTAGGACAAGATGAAAACTTCTTCATAATACTCAGAGTAGGAGACGAACCCCTTGTATCGTCCATGGAGGGGCGTCGGATTACAGTCTCATGTGAGGAAAACAGAATCATCGGAACGAGGACGGAGGAAATAAAGAAGTACTCAGGCCACTGACCAGGTACCGGCCTGATGTTTTAGAGGCGAGGTGTCGAAAGCATTGTGCTACGTCAGATGAATCAGACGCCTGGTTCTTTAGGCCTTAAAAGCCGCTATAGCTTCCTCTTCCGTGTTGCACAATTGAACACTTTCTCCATACACGCGGTTCAGTAGATTAAATCCGCTGGCTTCGAGGGCTTCTTTCACCATCCCTTTCGCGGCGGCAATCTTCATCTCTCCCTGCACATTATTGAGATGCTTGCACGCCAGAATAAGGACCCGGATGCCACCACTACTGATATAGTCGACATCAGCCAGGTTGATGACAACTTTTCTGGCGCCCGCGTCGATAATCTTTTGCATTTCCTGGTTCCCCTGCTCGGCCGTCGTGGCGGCAAGGCTTCCCTGCATGTTCACAACGGTGATGCCAGCGTTCTCACGCGAGGTCACGGTCAATGTGTGTCGGGTTCCCTGGTCCATTTTCTTAGGCTCCTTTTCCGGTGAAGATTGCACTAGCTCTGATCTGTTTGGCGCACGCAAAAACTCTATCGCGCCCGGCCTCGCGCATGCCACAAGTTGTGGACAAATCATAGCAAAGACGCGCGCGCGCTTCTACCCTGGCAACAACGGATGAAACGGAACTCTAGCTCCGCTCTTGGACTTTAGAGAGAGCCTCATCCATCGTGGAAGCATGAAGGCTCGTCATCAGCGCTCCGCTCAGTTGGAGTACCGTCCTGACATGGTCGCTCCCTCCACAGAGCACCACCCTTCCGCCCGTTTGCATCATCGCGACGACAGCTTTGAGAATCACCCGCAGCCCAATAGAGGAAATGTACGAAATCTGTGAGAGGTCAAGCACAATCTGCCGTTCGCCTCGCCCGATGTGGTCGGTCAGCACACGCTCCACTTCCGGCGCACTGTTCGTATCGAAGCGGTCCCGTGGGGTGACAATCAGCACGGTCCCACTGTGATGTGTTTCGACGCCCCTTCCGCCCTTCCGAGAGGCTTCCAGTGATTCTTGCGGAAGCCGCCCGACTTTGAGTGCGCTGATTCCTGTCATATCGGTACGGCTACTTGGGGCGGGCGCCCCGGACGCCAGCCTCTTTTTTATCGTCAGCACATTACGCCCCACATTCCGATGGTACGTCACTTCGTCAAACATCGCCCGGACCAGATGAATCCCCAAGCCACCGATTTCACGTTCATGCAACAACATCGACAGATCCGGAGGAGCGACGGATAGCGGGTTAAAGGGAATACCATCATCCCGAATAGTCAGAACAACACACGCATCATGCACTTCGCCTTCTACTTCTATGTGATGCTCCGTCGGGTCATTGGGGAATGCATACTGCACAACGTTGTTCAGCAGGTCATCCAGCGCCATATTGAGGGTGGGGATGAGCGGCTTGGCCCCTGCCCATTGAGCAACATACTGCTCAAACGCAATCTGTAAGTCAGGGATGGCCATCAACTGGTTGGGCATGGTTTGGTGAAAAACCTTGACCGCAACGTCGGACGGAGGGACACCGTGATACCGCAGTCCCAACATGGTGATATCGTCAGCCTGAGGGGCCTCGCCGGCAAACTTCCTCACCGCATTCATGACCTCACTGAGGCGATCGACGACGGAGGCGGCTTGGGACTTGGTAAGGATCGATTTCAATCGGCTATTGCCGAACAGTTCGCGCCGCCTATTATCGGCTTCGGTCACGCCATCGGTGTACAGGAAGAGTTCATCGCCTGGACCCAATTGGATCGTGCTTTCCTTGAACGCGATACCCGACATGGGGCCGACCATAGGTCCGTCTTGGGCCGTCAGCCACTCGAACTGTCCATCCTGCCGCTTCAGCAACGGAGGGTTGTGTCCCGCGTTCGTCGAGAGAAGCGTCCCATCGCGAAGATTCAAGATGCCCAGGTACAGCGTCACAAACATGCAGGAATCATTATCTGCGCTGAGCGCATCATTCACATGGGTCACGATACTGGCGGGCGAGGGATCAGACATGGCCCTGGTCTTGACCATGATCTTGGTCATCGCCATAAAGAGCGCGGCAGGAACACCGTTGCCCGCCACATCGCCGACCACGAAACACAGGCGATGATCGTCGAGCAGAAAGAAATCGTACAGATCGCCCCCGATTTCCAGGGCCGGTTCGAGCACGGCATAGAGTTCCAGCTCCTTCCGATCCGGAAAGGGGGGAAACACACGTGGGAGCATGCTCCGCTGAATATCCCGACCGACATTCAGTTCTTCCTGCATGCGGGCTTTCGCGGCTTCCACCAGCGCCAATGAATCCGCTAAACGCCGCTTGGCATCCTCGGCAGCCTGTTCAGCATTTTTCAACGCCGTGATGTCCGTGGCAATGGCGACAATGCCACCATCGTGCGTCTTCTTTTCATTGATCTGGATCCATTCGCCACTGGACCGGTACTGAATGTAAGGTCCCTGTGGGTTATAGTGCATGGCAAGGCGGTTTTTCACCCAGGATTCGACATTCCCGATCGCCGCAGGAATATCGCCTCGTTCGGCAATGCGGCGAACGATCGATTCGAAGGAGTCGCCTGGTTGGACTTGAGCCCCCGTTCCAGACATCACTTCGCGATACTTGCGATTACAAATCACCAGACGGTCGTCCACATCGAAGAGTGCAAACCATTGAGGGACGCTTTCGATGGCTTCGAGCAACCGCGCATGGCTGTGACGCGCCTGGCTTGATGCGGTGGTGACTTGCCGATCGATGATGGCCAGGAGGGTCGAGAGAGACACCGCGACAACGGCGAGGAGCTGCACTTCGATTCCCGGCGGCGGAGCACTGGTCGTCACGCCCGCAAAGCTGTACGTCGGAATCATCCCGGCCAAATGGGAGGCAGCCAGGGCGACCCCCATGGCGCTAGCCTTTTCCGTCACCCGCCAGTCCCCGTACCGAATGTTCCAGCCTCCGACCAAGAGGACGACAACACCCAATCCGACCATCACCACAATCGAGAGGATGAAAAGGAACAAGTCTCGCTGGACATCAGCTACCTGATGAATCGCCATCAGGCTGGTGAAATGTGTCACCATCAAGCAGGCCCCCATCATCAACCCACCGGATACGAGTCTGAGGTGACTCCCATCATGAGTGCTGATGAGATACACCGCTACGGCTCCCGCCGTCCCCGCGGATAGAATGGAAATAATGGCGAGGCTAACGTCCTGTGCAGCTGGGATCGGCGGGCAGAAGGCCAGGTTCCCGATAAAGTGGATCGCCCAGATCTCCAGCCCAGCTGCAACGGCTCCGACAGTCAGCCACCGTATTTTGAAGGATCCTTGTTCGGTTGCCCGCATCCGTTCGGCAATGCTGAGGATGACATAGGCCGCCGCACCGCCAAGCAGCATCGAACAGACGGCAAGCACTGGATCGCACATTCCCAACACAGCGAAGCTCCAATCAGGACGTGTTTGACATGAGTGCGGTGGAAATCATGACATGTTCATCTGGGTCTATAGCAGCGATAAACACCATCAATTGATGTAACACCTACCACGTTATACCTCATCTCTCAAGTTGGATATCCAGAGAGGACTCCCCATCGCAGCGTGTGAAGGCTGCCGTCAATGTACCGGCTGGTTGAGCCGATCCCAACGCGGCGTGCGTAGATTGTAATCCACAGACCAGTAGATGAACACGACCTGTCCCAGAATCTGAGTCCTGCTGATGGGCCCCAAGAAGCGGCTATCCAAACTCTCTTCTCTGTTGTCGCCCAAAACAAAATAGGCATCCGGTGGGACGATCATAGGCCCGACATGATCGCGCACGTTCCCGGGTGCCAAAGGTTGGTCGGTGTGCTGTACATAGGACTCCGTCATGGGTTCACCATTCACCGAGAGTGCCTGGGCACGGATCTCGATCTGATCACCAGGAAGACCGATCACACGATGCAACAAACGTTTCCCCTCTTCGTCTGGATAGCGGTATAGGACGACATCCCCGCGCCGCGGAGTCGCTGCATGATAGGCAGCCCTGTTCACAATGACGTGGTCCCCCGGCAAGAAAGTAGGGATCATCGCCTCGTGAGAAATTTCGAACGTCTGCGACCGGGCTCGCACCACCGGCAAGAGATTCGGAAAGAGATCAGTCACAAAATTCTGACGGAGAACCTGCACCTGAGACGATGTGTCCTGGACCTGCCGTTCATACTCATCGACAAGTCTCTGAACCTCTTCGCTGGACAGGATTGCAGCATAGTGCTCCGCGAGATGCTGCTCCCAGAAGTCGGCAGGGGCCAGATCGAACAGCATCACCTTGAGTGAGCCTGCGAACGATCGCTTGATGCGCTCAAAGTCGGTCGGGAGCAGCGGACTGGCGAGATCCGACTGGAGCTCAAGTTGGCGGCGATACCCCACCACATCGGCCTGATCCACAACCGCCTGGTACAGACGATTAGAAGATACTTCTCGGTGTGCCAGTTGTTGAAAAACGTGCTTCGGGTCTCGGTCGCGGTGTGAAACGGGAGTCGGGGCACTGCTGCATCCTGCCCACAGCCCCATGCATGCAGTCAGCAGGCAAATCCCAGTGCGATTCGTAGATCGATCGAAGTGGAAGGCCACACGTGGGGGGAGTTTGCCGTTCAATCAACACCCTGTTCGTTCTTGGATTGCGGTAGGATACCGTACCAGGCCTGAATGGGGAAGGCCTCGTGGACTCAAATTGTGTTAGCCTGTAAGGGAGAGAGCTATTCCACGTGCCAAAAGCCCTGGCCTGGTATATGGCTTGACAGGAGTACTGAGAAGATCGGGATAGATGATGCGTCTCGTCCTACTATTGGTCATTGTCGGTCTGGTCGTCTTCGGGCCGCAACTCTGGACCAGACGGGTGTTTGCCAAGCATAGTGCGCCCCGGCCTGACTATCCAGGAACCGGAGGCGAATTGGCCCGGCACCTGCTCAATCGTTTCGACATGCAGCACGTGAAGGTCGAACCGACCGAGACGGGCGACCACTACGACCCTGTCATCAAAGCCGTCCGCCTCACGCCCACGATATTCGATGGGAAATCCCTCACGGCGATTACGGTCGCCGCCCACGAGGTTGGACACGCGATTCAAGACCACCTCGATTACCAGCCGCTCGCTGAGCGGACAAAGCTCGTGCGGTTGGCACAGGGAGCGCAAAAGCTCGGGGCGATAATGATGATGGGTATTCCGATCGCGACTGCCTTAACGAAGAGCCCTGCCGCAGGGGTCTTCGTCCTGGTAGCCGGGTTGGCGACCATGGGAATCTCCACGCTGGTCCACTTCGTCACGCTTCCAGTCGAGTGGGACGCCAGCTTCAGACGTGCGCTCCCCGTACTCCGACAGGGAAATTATCTGTCACCCGAAGATGAGCGGGGCGCTCGCAGCATCCTCACCGCCGCTGCCCTGACCTACGTGGCAGCCTCTCTCGCCAGTTTGCTGAACTTGTGGCGCTGGATTGGCTTCTTACGACGATAGCCCATGGCCATCGCGTGGTTGAGTAGGTCCATACCCTGAGCGTGTGAACGATTGAGGCGTGAGAAGCTTGAGCAGAGTCCGAGGCGTGAACGCCAAATCTCGATAGGACCGCTTCCCGGCCATCACGTCTGTCACCGCTTCACAGAGGCGCTGACCCTGACGTGCAAAGGCCCACGAGCGTACGCGAGGAAAGTTGTACAGTAGCCGGGCCAGCCATCGCCCTCTTTCCAGTTCAGGAAGGATCGTCTCAGCCAGTGAGCGGGTATACGCGTGTTTGACGGACTCCTCTTCAAGATGCCTGTCGATCAAGGATTGAGCTGCCATCAAGCCGCTACGAATGGCGAACGAAATACCTTCCCCGGTGACAGGATCGGCGAAGCCGGCAGCATCGCCGACCAACAGGATACGTTCGTCGGCAAATGGCCCTCTTCGCGGTCGGATGGGAATCACAAAGCCATGTCGCTCGACCTGTGTGACCGAACCACAGCCAAGTTGGTCGAGATAGCGCGCCATTGATGATTTGAGGTCGCCTCCCCGCTGCGCCGTCGACAGCACCCCAATCGACAGATGATCCGTTTTGGGAAAGGTCCACGCACACCCATGAGGCAGGACGCCAAAATCAAATCTCGCCGTGCCGTGAAATCTATCCAGTCGATCACGAGGAACCGTCACTTCATACTCGAGCGCCGGAATGAGGACGCGTCCGTCGGCCAACCCCATGTTGCGTGCAACGCTACTGAGCGCCCCGTCGGCAGCTACCACGAACTTGGCCTTCATTGAACCCGCGTGTGTGCCGACCGTGAGAAAGTCGCCCTGAAACAAGACATTCTCTACTGCACATTGTTGATGAATGACGGCCCCAGCTGCTTGTGCAGCTGACAGAAGGGCGTAATCAAACTGATCGCGCATCGTCATGGAGACGATGGGCGTCGGTCGGTGAGTTGTGAAGGACAATCCGGCAGGGAAAAGACTCAACTGCGCGGCATGACAGTCCTGTTCGACCACATGACTCACATCGACGGGCAAGGCCTGCATCGCCCGACCCACGACCCCGCCGCCACAGGTTTTGTATCGTGGCAGCGCGGCCTTCTCCAGAACGGCAACCGTCACGCCCGCTTTTGCCAGACGCCACGCCGTGCATGACCCAGCCGGTCCACTACCGACCACAATGACGTCATACGAGGTATTCATGCCTCACGCGTGTGGCTACTTCGCAGAGATGTGAGTCCCTCTTCACATTCGGGTGCTTCGTCATCACGCAAGCTTCTTTTTGATCACAGCAAGGTTCTCAGGGGTGGAGCGCACCAGGATCGTGAGTCCCTCGGCATCATACTCTTCTGACAAGATCCGCATCCGAGCGCGGACCTCTGCCAGAATGCCTTGAGCCGTAAACGGGAGACGTAACTCCTCGTCGATCATCTCGCGCTCAAAGTATCTCATGATCTGCTCGCGTAATGATGTCAGATCGTGCTGACTTCTCGTGGATAGAAACACAGCGTCGGGATATTCTGCCTTCAGCGAGGCGATCTCGTCCGGCCCGAGACGATCTTGTTTATTCAACACCAAGAGGCTGTGAACTTCTGTGGCTCCTACTTCGGCCAACACCTTCCGCGTGACGTCGAGTTGGGATCGAAACGACGGATCTGAGGCATCGACGACAAACAGCACCAGTGAGGCACAGGCGGCTTCATCAAGCGTCGACCTGAACGACGCCACCAGGTCATGCGGGAGCTTCTTAATGAACCCCACCGTATCGGTCATGAGCACTTTGGGACGCGTTTCGGGATAGAGAGGCCGGATGGTGGTATCGAGCGTGGCGAACAGCTTGTCGGCGACGAGCACATCGATGCCCGTCATCGCTCGCATCAGCGAGGATTTCCCGGCATTGGTGTACCCGACGAGCGCGACTGTCAATTCGCTTTCCCGTCTGGCGCGACGCGTGAGATGCTCGTCCCCGATCGCCGCCAATTCTACTCTGAGTTCTTTGATGCGATCTCGAATTCTGCGCTTATCGAGCTCGAGACTCGTCTCTCCTGCCCCTTTGCCTCCGATTCCCCCCCTTTGCCGCTCTCTGCCGCCACCGGTTTCACGCACCCGTGGCGCAAGATAATTGAGCCTCGCAATCTCTACCTGAAGCCGAGCCGCTCTGGTCCGAGCATGTCGACTAAAAATCTCAATGATGACCCCGGTACGATCGAGCACCGGTACGCCGGCGGCACGTTCAATATTCTTCAATTGTGACGGCGACAGATCACAGTCCACGATAACGATCTGCGCCTGTTCGTGAGGACTGGGTGAGGCCTCGCTGGTGTCACTCCCTTCGCCTTCTGCTGGGTTCTCTACTTCGTCCGATGCAGCCGTCTCCCGCTGGAAGGCCGCTTTGTGCATCGGTCTCTCAAACGACGCCCCTAGGGTTCCAGAACCTCCGGTCCACCGCGCCAATTCAGCGAGCTTGCCCTGACCCAGGACCGTCGCGAATTTATCGGAACTCCGTTTTTGAGTCACCTGGCCCACGACATGGTACCCGAGGGTTTTCACCAGACGTGTGAGCTCGTGCAGCGAACTCTCCAGCTCCTCCCCCGTCACACGAGGGAGCTGGATGGCCACCAGTACGGCATGAGATTGTGAAGGCGTTGACATCGTTTGTTGTTTCTTGGGTCGATGTCGTTGTGGATATGGAGCTGGGACCTGGGATTGCTACACGACGATGTCTTGGCCGTCTTTCAGGATTCCAGCCTATCTGGACCCCATTGTTTCTTCCCTTCTGCTCCCTTACTTCATCTCCGATAGATGTGTGACCGCGAGTTCAGCGTGTTTGGTGGCCACATCAGCATGGCCCCCTTTCCCATGCTCAATGGCATGTTTCAGCTCCCCGATCCCCTCTTCCACATGCGGAGCCTTGCCTGCCTTCAGGGCGTACTCTAGCGCAGCTTCCGCACTGGTTAGGAGTGCGCCCACATGACCCTGTTTGCCATGCTCCACCGCTTCTTTGGCGAGCTTAATGGCATCCTGGTGGTTCTGCGCTTCGAACCTCATCACGTCACGCCGCGCCCCGCCCTCGCCGAATACCGGTTGCAACGGCAGCATGGTGGCGGTGGCGAGGACAAACACTGCGGCCAGCGTGATAACTCGTTGAGTGATATATCGTGTCATTGACATTCTCCCTTCTCACAAGAGGTGAACCGATCTCCGCGACAACCCCTCCTGAACGTGAGGGCTACCGGATGGCGCCTTCCACCTTTAGTTTCGGTCATTGTACCATGCGTGCTCGCAGAACTTCGCCAGGGACATGCACGGTACAGTGCTGAAAGTACACAAGTAATTGACCATTAGGTCAAGCACGATAAGATGCATATCGAGAGCCGCACTCGCACTTTCAACTACACGAGGCGTCCATGAGACACACTGCGAATGCCACCGCTTCGCCCACTGAGCAACGGTCGAATAAGTCCACCACCATACTCTTGGCCATAGCCGGCGTCATGTTGGTCGGTCTGATTTATAGCGTGGTGGTTCGTGACCCACCTGTTTCCTGTCCGAATGAGCTAATCGGCGCATGGGTGACATCGGCGAAAGGATATGAGGAAGGCATGCTGGTCTTCAGCGAGACCGGCGTGGCATTCAGCGTTGGAGTGGACCACCTGGATGCACAGGCCATGCGTCGCCTCGAGGCGACGCCTGATGGACCACGCACGCTGTATACCGTTGTCTATGGTGACTCGCGGCGGGATGAACAAACCTTGTCGTTCTACTACCACACGACAGAGCAGACCATCACCTTCAAGAATCAGGCTCATCTGGTCTGGACCAGGAAAACGGTGGAATCATGATGGGGGTATTTCAACGGAGACAGTTGTTCGTCCATCCCGTGCAATATTGGTTTGTGGTCACCACGTTAATGTACTTCGCCTGTCTGTTGATCGTGCTGTATGCCGTGGTGTTCCTGCCGATAGCACAGCCTCTCTATGACTCGTCTGTGTCTTGGGAGCAGCATGCGCAAATTGCGACACAATTTCTCGAGTTGAACGAACGAATCTGGCCCTGGCTGATCGTGACCTTCCTCGTCCTGCTCCTCCATTCCATGTACTTCATGCACCGCATCGCCGGACCGCTCTATCGGTTCAGCACGCTCTTTCGGTCGATCGGGACCGGTCATCTGCATCAACGGGCCAGATTGCGTAAGCACGACTATCTCCACCGAGAAGCTCAGGCCTTCAACAGTATGCTCGATAATCTGGAGAACAGGATTCAGACCATCAACCTCCATTCGGCACTCGTGACTCAGGCCTATGAAGCGGTTGCCCTGCAGGCTCAGGAGCAGTCATCCGGGCAGATCAATGCTGCGCTTCAGACGCTCGACGAAGAGATCCGACGATTCAAGACCTGTTTGGCCGAGTTCGATCTGAAGACAGAGAAACTCTCCGAGCAACAGCGTTTGCAATTCGCTGATACGAGCTCCACGGACACCTCACCTGCAATCAAGGCGGCCTAATCATGGGGCAACCGCTGCGCACGCCCAGTCAACCAGACCCTCAACCTGATACATCGACCGAATCCTCGTCCTTGACAGAAGCCGTTCGCGTACCTCCGACACTGGCGACGGTACCGCCATCCCAGATGGATCCGAAGCCCCGTGTCGCCCACACCTGCAAACGACGACTCATGTCGGTCGTCCATCCCCTGCAAGTGAGAATGCTGAGCCAGGTGATCGCCTACTCTCTCGTCATCTTCATACTGTTGGCTATCCCGGTCTTCAAGCCCCTGGTGCAAGCGCTCGACAATCCAGCGCTCGCATGGCAAGAGCGTGCTGTCGTGGCCAACGATCTTCTCAGCCTGCACGCCAGATTCTGGCCGTGGGCGCTCGGCGCAAGTGTTGTGGTGCTGATCCATTGCATTCATTCGTTACGGCTCATGCATCGCATCGCGGGACCTCTCTATCGACTCAAGAATGTCTTCCCAAAAATCGGCGAGGGCAACTTGAGTATCCGAACTACGCTTCGCGAAGGGGACTTTCTCACTCCTGAAGCCGACCTTGTGAACCAGATGACGGCGCAATTGCAAAAGAAGATCAACGTGATGAAACAGGCACAGATCATCCTGGCGCTGGATGCGGTTCGGTTCAGGGAATTGGCCGTCGCGAAAAACGACCCTGCGTTGACGGCGTTGGCCAAGCAGATGGAACAGAACCTGGCTGGACTTAAAACCTCTCTCGATACGTTTAAAACACACAGCGGGTAAGCCATCACCATGGAAACTGGGCGTGTATTTCGGATCTTAAAAGAACGGCAACATGCAGGGCAGGTATGGCGGACCGATGCAGTTGATACGCAGGGGTTCACCCTCATTGAGCTGATGCTCGCGGTGTCGATCGTCGGAATCTTGGCGTCACTCGCGATTCCCAACTACATCGACTTTCTTGAAAAGGCGCGGGTGGCCAGGGCCATCGCCGAACTCCACGCCCTCACCAAGGAACTCAAAGGATTCGCGATCGGTGGGGGGGGATACCCGGATACGCTGGCGCA